>DAIDLK010000001.1:0-17405 GCA_027449525.1 Legionellaceae bacterium
CGTCAACAAATACTGCATACTATTTTTTTATCCTCTGTTGCGTTAGCTGAACACAAACCAAATTAAAAATCCGAATAAACCAATAACCATAAAGCCTACATAATGGTATAAATAGCCACTCTGCAACAGGCGAGTCGTCGTGGCACCAAAGTTCAGTAGACGAGCAAAGCCATTGACAAAAAATCCATCGATTACGTGCTGATCAATCACTCGGTAAAAAAGTTGTCCCAACTTCAAGCTACCGCGCACGAAAAACCAATTGTTAAAGGCATCCACACCGTATTGATATACTAATAGTTGGTACACCGGCCTGAACACTCGCGCTAAAATTGCCGGAATTCTTGGATTAAGCCAATAACCAACCCAGGCTAAACACACCCCAAGTAACGTTAGCCAGAAAGCAGGAGACGTGTAGGCATGCAATAAAGGATCCAGCGGGGAGGTTATTTCGCGCGCTAAATGACCCAAGACATCATAGTGCGGCAACACAACCAAAGACGCTTGCACTAAACTAGGTTGATTAAACAACATTGGCATGTACAGGATATACCCAATCACGACAGAGGGTATCGCTAAAATGACCAACGGTAGCCAAATGACCCAGGGAGATTCTTTGACATGCGAATAACCATGCTGGTCCAGGCGCGTTTGACCGTGAAAAGTCATAAAAAACGCTCTAAAAGTGTAAATTGCAGTCATCAATGCGCCTAGCGTAACGCAACCATACGCATAACCACTCCCCGCAATAGTTGCCGAATGCACAGCTTCAATGATGGTTTCTTTGGAGTAAAAACCCGAAAACGGTGGGATGGCACACAGCGCCAGGCTACCTATTAAAAAGGTAACGTAGGTAATTGGCATTTTCCGCCACAAACCACCCATGCGGCGCATGTCTTGCTCATGGTGCATGCCAACAATCACCGACCCAGCGGCTAAAAACAAGAGGGCTTTAAAGCAAGCATGCGTTACTAAATGAAAAATGCCAGCGCTGAACGCAGAAACCCCCATCGCTGCCATCATATAGCCTAACTGGGAGAGCGTGGAATAAGCAATGACACGCTTAATATCATTCATCACAATGGCTAATATGCCAGTCAATAAGGCGCCCGTGGCACCAATGATCAACACCATGCTTTGCGCCGCTTCAGAGTACTCGAGCAACGGCGAAATACGTGCCAACATAAACACCCCAGCCGTGACCATAGTAGCAGCATGAATTAACGCTGAAATGGGTGTGGGGCCTTCCATTGATTCTGGTAACCAAACGTGTAGAGGTACTTGAGCCGATTTACCCATGGCGCCGATGTACAATAAAATACAAATGACGGTAATGGTGGGGCACGCTACCCCAGGCCATAGAATAATAGTATCCTTAAGTAAACTCGGCACATGATGAAACACCGCGGCGTAATCAAGGCTACCTGCTGTCGCTAGCAATAAGCCTATCCCTAAAATAAAACCAAAATCTCCTACTCGATTGACCAAGAAGGCTTTTAAACTGCCCGAAAGTGCTGATTCTTTTTGATACCAAAAACCAATTAATAAATACGATACTAAGCCAACACCCTCCCAGCCAAAAAATAACTGCAGAAAATTATTACTGGTCACTAACATTAACATCATGAAGGTAAACAGCGAAATGTAGGCAAAAAAGCGAGCATAGCCATCGTCATCAGCCATGTATCCAATGCTATAAATATGTACCAATAACGAAACAAACGTAACAATTAGCAGCATGACAGCCGTCAGCGGATCCAGCAAGAAACCGACCGCAAACGAGTAGTTAAAGAGTGCACCGCCATCAACCCAGGTATATAAATTGGTATTTAAATACGGAGCAGACTGAGTAAATACACTCAATGCCACGTAAAGTGAACAGGCAAAAGAAATTGCCACCCCGGTAATCGTCACGCAATGCGCGCCCCTCTTGCCAAGTTGCTTGCGACCAAAGCCAGCTAATAACGCGCCAAGCAACGGAACAAAAACGATAAGAAGACATACCTGGTAACTATTCACCATATTACCCTTTTAATTGAGCCATACTATTGACGTTAATGGAGCCATTGTGACGGTACAAACGCAGCACAATAGCAAGACCAATGGCTGCTTCTGCTGCCGCGACGGTCAAAATAAAGAAGACAAATACTTGGCCAGCAATAGCCTGATAGTAATGTGCGAACGCAATGAAATTAGTGTTAATAGCGAGCAGCATGAGTTCTATGCACAACAACAACGAAATAACATTGCGCCGATTCAACAACATGCCCATCAAGCTAATGCCGAATAAAAAACTGCTTAAAATAAGGTACTGCGTAACTGATATCATTTGCAAACAACTCCTCTGTTATTTTTCAGCTGGCATGCCGACTAGCGTCACGCGCTCTTCGCGCCTTGTCATGATCTGATGCACATTATTTTGTCGTTTTGATGCTTGAGGTGGACGATGCACTAAGGTGATCGAGGCCACAATAGCCACTAGCAAAAGCAAAGCGGCTAACTCAAAAGCTGCCAGGTAGTCAGTATAAAGCACTAAGCCAAGCGCCTCGGTATTCGATACTGATGGCGCAACGGGGATCACCTCAATCAATTGAGAAAGCTCTTGCTGTTGTGTGGGCATTTTGAACCGATCACTCGGTAAGGCCTTCATTAGTACGGTGAGCAGTAGGGCGATAACCACTAAACCAAACGGTAAAATTCGTAACCCGCGTCCCGCGAGCGTTTCTTGATCACTGTTGAGCATCATAACCACAAATAAAAAGAGCGTCATCACCGCGCCTACATAAACTAACACAAGAATTAACGCCAAAAACTCGGCTTCAAGCAGTAGCCATAATACCGCGCTGGTAAAAAAAGCTAGTACTAAAAATAATACCGAATGAACCGGATTTTTTTGCGTAACCACTAAGAGTGCGGCAAGCACTGTGACCGTGGCAAAAAAATAAAAAATGCTCTGTTGCAATAGATCGTGCATACTATCCTCTGTTAACGGTATGGTTCTTCGATACGCCTATCCGCTGCAAGTTGAGTTTCCATCAAATCCCCGATAGCCAACAATTTTTCTTTGGTCATGATATTCTGCCCACGTTCCGTCATATGGTAGTGTTGAATTGGCGTTACAACAATGGAATCAACCGGACAGGACTCTTCGCATAAACCACAACTAATGCATTTAAAAGTGTCAATTTCGTAGCGCGTGGTACGCCTAGTTCCGTCTGCCCGCATTTCAGAATCAATGGTAATAGCTAATGCAGGACAAACTGCTTCGCACAACTTACAAGCAATGCAGCGCTCTTCACCATTGGGGTAGCGTCTGAGGGCCAGCATACCACGAAAGCGCGGTGACAGCGGCGTGTGCTCTTCTGGAAATTGTATTGTTTCTTTTTTCCTAAAAAAATAGCGTCCTGTGACGGACAAACCAGCAAACAACTCCCACAACAAGAAGCTTTTTACATAATGCTGAATCATGCGATACCAATTTTTCATGTGTAAATTCATCCAATGGGTACAAACCAAGGCGGCACGTTTGCCACAACCATTAGGGCCGTAACCACAACCCAAACGATGCTAACCGGTATCAGTACTTTCCAACCTAACCGCATGAGTTGATCATAACGATAGCGTGGAAAAGTTGCTCTAATCCAGAGGTAAACGAACAAGAAAAATGACGTTTTAACCATCAACCACACAAACGGAGGGACTACGAAGAAGACGTCCTCGAGGAGGGGAACGCCCTCAAACGGCGACAACCATCCGCCCATGAAAAATAACGCCAACAAAATAGAAATGGTGATCATGCTGGCGTATTCTGATAAAAAGAATAGGGCAAAGCCAATGCCAGAATACTCAACATGAAATCCAGCAACAATTTCTGATTCGCCTTCCGCCAGATCAAATGGAGCTCGGTTGGTTTCAGCGACCCCAGCAATCCAAAACACCATCAACAACGGTAATAACGGCACCATCCACCAATGCAATACCCCACCTTGCTGAGACTCAACAATGGCCGAAATATTCATACTATTAGCCGCAAGTAAGACCCCCACTAACGCAAAGCCCATTGCAATTTCGTATGAGATGGTTTGTGCCGCACTGCGCAAAGCGCCTAGCATGGCATATTTGGAATTAGAAGCCCAACCAGCAATCAAAATACCATACACTGCCAACGAACTCATGGAAAACAGGTACAATACACCGGCATTAATATTAGCTAGCACCATGCCCTCATCAAAGGGGATGACAGCCCAACCCACTAGTGCCGGAATGAGAGAGAACAGCGGAGCCGCTACAAATAAATAGCGATTGGAGCGAGTGGGTACAATAATTTCTTTGCTCAGCAATTTAATGATATCAGCAATCGGTTGCAGCACCCCCCGAAATCCGACTCGATTCGGACCAATGCGCACCTGCATGTAACCAATGACTTTGCGCTCGAAGTAAGTCAAATACGCCACCGCTGCCAACAATGGTAATACGATGGCTAAAATTTTAATGACCATCCACAAGAGAAGCCCTGCATCATGTAATAGCATCAGACGTCCTAACCTTTTACCGTAATTGCACCAAATGCGTGCCCTAAATCCACCGTTTCAGGCATAGCATTCGCCACCCAAACCACATCAGGAGCTACCCTTCTATCTTTTACCAGCGGCAATGTTATCGCAATCTGGCCTTGGGATATAGTCACATCCTCACCTAAATGATACGCCTGCACGGTATCAGGATGCATCCGAACACACGCGGTATCCGCTGCAGCACATACTTGGAGTGGCTCAGAGTGACGGACTAACGCATCGCATCGGTACAAAGGCCACTCGCCCACGCGCACTAAGCCCGGGTAATGTCCAGGTAGTGCCTCTGGATAAAATAATTCCGTAGCGTGTGACGCATCCAGAACGCATTGACTTTTAACATCCGACAGCACCTGCTCACTGGACTCATAGTCAAAGCCAGGCACGTGCATTAAGTTACCTAGCACGCGTAATATTTTCCAAGCAGGTCGAGCACTACCCGGTGGAGTCAACGCTCCTTTAACGCTTTGCCAGGTTTGGTTCACATTAATATAAGTCCCTGACGTTTCCGCATAGAGCCCCATCGGCAGAATGACGTTCGCATACTCCAACATCGACTCCTGCTCAAATGCAGTCATCATCACTACAAATTCAGCCGCCAGCATGGATTGACGTGCTTGGTAAGGATTAGAAAAATCGAATTCTGGTTCCACGCCTAATAAAAAATAACCTTTTAATTTAGCTTCAAGCGCCGCCGGCACGCTTAGTCCTGGTGCATCAACAGTGATGCCACCCACCGAGCGATGCGGCAGCATACCGGCTATCCAAGCACCGGCCGAATTCGCACCCGTTGTAATACGTAGGTGCTGTGCACCGCTGAGCTGGTTGATCCAGGCAATAAAGGTTCTTAGTAACGCGGCATCAGGGTGATTATCAATTAACGAACCAGTAACCACGGCTGATTTGGTTTGCTTCAGCGAGTGGGCGATCCGTTGGGTTACTTCATCGGGCTCAAAACCGAACACAAGCGCCTGTAAGGCTTGGGGTAATTCCTGTAAATCGTCCACCAAAGCGACAACCAATTTCGCTAGCTGCGCCGGCAAATCTTGTGGAGAAACGAGGCAGGTGACTTGCGGTTCTGCGTGTAAGTCATCGTGCACGCATGTTATAACGAATAATTGTGCGCCGGAGCGTACTGCTTTGCGCAAGCGCACGCCGGCTAAAGGTACTTCCCGTACCAATTGACAGCCTAAGAGCAAAATTGTAGCTTGATTTTCAAGTTCAGCATACGGCAGCGAACTGCTCGGCATGAGCGGCTGGTTAGCGTCATCGCGAAAATCAGTTTGTTGTAAGCGATGATCAATCGTTTGCACACCTTGATGACGCATCAGTTGCTGTAACAAGTAATAGTCTTCAACCGTGGCTGAGGCAGACGCAAAGGCAGCCAATTGGCTGGGACCGTGTTTTTCTATCACACGCAGCATACCGTCTGCAGCAAATTTTAGCGCAGTTGGCCAGTCGACTGATTTCCACTGCCCATTCGTTTTGATTTTAGGTGAATGGGCACGCGTTGTAGCATTCAAGCCGACGTAGCTGAAACGATCGCGATCAGACAGCCATACCTCGTTCAGTGCTTCCTGCTCTCTAGGCACAACGCGCATTAAGCGGTTGCGTCGCGTATGGTAATACACAGGTGATCCTAAGCAATCATGCACTGCAATCCCTTCGGTTTGCGACATTTCCCATGAACGCGCTGTGTAACGATACGGCTTAGAGGTAAGCGCGCCAACGGGGCACAAATCAATAATATTACCGGAAATCTCAGAAACCATACTGTGCTCAACGTAAGTGCCAATTTCCATGTGCTCGCCTCGCCCAATACCACCCAGCTCAGGTAAGCCAGCTATTTCCTGGCCAAAACGAACACAACGGGTGCAATGGATACAACGCGTCATTTCAGTAGAAATCAATGGGCCGAGGTTTTCGTCATCCACCGCACGTTTTTCTTCCGCATAATTGGAATGATCACGACCAAACCCCATCGAGACATCCTGCAGCTCGCACTCACCACCCTGATCGCAAATAGGGCAATCGAGTGGGTGGTTAATCAATAAAAAATCCATCACCGCCTGCTGAGAGCGAATGGTTTCGGTCGATTGGGTAAACACTTTCATGCCATCAGTGATGGGTGTAGCACAAGCCGGTACGGTCTTGCGTGAATTTTCGAGTTGCACTAAACACATGCGACAATTAGCGGCAACCGATAATTTTTTGTGGTAACAAAAGCGTGGAATATGAATCCCCGCTTCATCGGCCACTTCAATGATCATCTTACTACCGTTTATTTCGAATTTTTTACCATCTATTTCTATCGTCGCCATTCGTCACACCCCCGCCACACTTGAATGCTTGTGTTTGATAAAATAATCAAACTCCGCATAAAAATGTTTCACAAAACTTTGTACCGGCCATGCGGCTGCTTCACCTAATGCACAAATCGTTCGCCCTTCGATGTTATTGGCCACATTCACTAGTTGTTCAATATCGCCTGGCTCACCCAGCCCTGATTTAATACGATGCAGCAAACGCACTAACCAGCCAGTCCCTTCGCGACAAGGAGTGCACTGCCCGCAGGACTCATGCATGTAAAACTCAGAAACACGATAAAGCGTATCCACCATGCACGTCGTCTCATCCATCACAATGACTGCACCTGAGCCTAAACTTGAGCCGGCTTTTTGAATGCTGTCGTAATCCATGTCAAGCGCCATCATCACCTCACCGGGCAACACGGGCATCGAGGTGCCACCAGGAATCACTGCTTTTAAGCGACGCCCGTTCAAGACGCCACCAGCAAGTTCCAATAAAGTTTTAAATGGGGTACCGAGCGCAATTTCGAAATTGCCTGGTTTATTGACGTGTCCACTGACAGAGAAACACTTTGTCCCACCATTATTTGGCTTACCTAGATTTAAAAACCACTCGCTACCCTGTTCCAAAATAACCGGAACAGAAGCAAACGTTTCCGTATTATTGACCGTGGTTGGTTTACCGTATAAACCAAAATTAGCGGGGAACGGTGGCTTGAAGCGCGGCATACCTTTTTTACCTTCGAGCGAGTTCAGCAGCGCCGTTTCTTCGCCGCAGATATAAGCACCCGCACCAAGGTGGTTGTGGAGCTCAAAATCAAATCCAGAATTTAATATATTTTTTCCCAACAACCCATGCGCGTAAGCCTCTCGTAGTGCTAATTCACAACGATTAAATGGTTCAACATATTCACCACGAACGTAGTTATACCCAACCGTTGCATTCATAACGTACCCGGCAATCGCCATGCCTTCAATCACTTGATGCGGGTTGTAGCGCATGATGTCGCGATCTTTACACGTGCCAGGCTCGCCTTCGTCTGAGTTACATACCACGTATTTTTGTACCGGCGCGTCTCGATTCACGAAACTCCATTTCAGTCCAGTAGGAAAACCAGCGCCGCCCCGACCCCGCAACGCCGACCGCTTTAACTCATCGATGATCGTTTTTGGCGGAGTTTTTTCTGCCAAAATACGCCGCCACGCACTGTAGCCGCCAACACTTTCATAGGCAGCCAAGGTGTGAGGGTCTGGCAAATGCAGAGTCCGGTAACATACTTGATTCAAATTAACCATGCCATTAACCTTTATTTAGGGGTACTGGTCCAACACGGCATCCAGTGTGTCAACCGTTAAGTGCTCATGATAAGCTTTATCAATTTGCATCATCGGCGCATTCACACAGGCACCTAAACATTCAACCGCGCGCAAGGTAAAGCGACCATCTGGCGTGGTTTCGTTTAACGTAACGCCAAGTTTTTCGCTTAGCGCCGTCATAATAACGTCTGATTGACGCAATTTACACGAAATATTAGTGCACACACTAATCAAGTGTCGACCAATAGGTTGGCGTTCGTACATGGTGTAAAAGCTAGCCACTTCGTAAACTGCAACGCGTGCCATGCCCAGAAAATCAGCAACGGCGTCCAAGATTTCGGTTGATAGATAACCTAGTTCATCTTGTATCAACAACAGCGTACTCATAACAGCTGATTGCCTTTGATCAGCAGGGTATTTTGTGATCCACTGCTCAATTTGCGCAAAGCAATCGGTTGAAACCAATTGTGTTAGGACCGGTACCGCATTCGTCATCGATCAATTTCTCCAAAAACAATATCTTGACTTGCCAAAATAGCAACAGCATCTGACAACATATGCCCACGCACCATGGCATCGTAGGCTGCTAGATGTGCGAAGCCTGGTGCGCGAATTTTTAATCGATAGGGTTTGTTCGCACCGTCTGAGAGTAAATAAATACCAAACTCCCCTTTGGGTGCTTCTACGGCAGAATACACCTCCCCTTCCGGCAAACAAAAACCCTCGGTAAACAATTTAAAATGATGAATCAAGGCTTCCATGTCTTCCTTCATCACGGCCCGCTTGGGTGGCGTTATCTTATAATCATCCAAACGCACGGGGCCAGGATTGTCGCGTAGCCAGGTAATGCATTGACGAATAATACGATTCGACTGACGCATTTCTTCAACGCGCACTAAATACCGGTCATAACAATCACCCGTCTTACCCACCGGAATGTCAAACTCAACTTGATCATAAGCCGCATAGGTTTGTTTTTTACGCAAATCCCAAGCAACGCCTGATCCTCGCAGCATTGGTCCACTAAATCCCCATTGCACTGCATCCTCGGGAGAAACAATACCAATATCCACTGTGCGTTGCTTCCAAATGCGATTATCCGTAAGTAACGTTTCGTATTCATCCACGCAGCCTGGGAAACGCTCGGTAAAAGCCCACAAATAATCCAACAAACTACCTTGACGGTGTTCATTCATCGCATCAATTTCACGCTCTGTATGCCACCGCGAGGGTTTGTATTGCGGCATAGTTTCCGGCAAATCACGCGCCACACCACCGGGACGATAATACGTAGCATGCATGCGGGCACCAGAAACGGCCTCGTAGCAATCAAACAACGTTTCACGTTCTCGAAAACAGTACAGCAACACGGTCATAGCACCAATATCAATTGCCGTTGCGCCGAGCCACAATAAATGATTTAAAATACGCGTCACTTCATCGAATAACGTACGGATAAATTGCGCACGCATTGGGGCTTCTATCTTGAGTAATTTTTCAATCGCTCGCACATACGCATGCTCGTTGCACATCATCGACACATAATCTAAACGGTCCATGTAACCTATACTGTGTAAGTAAGGCTTGGTTTCAACCAATTTTTCGGTGGCACGGTGTAATAATCCAATGTGTGGATCAGCGCGCACAATCGTCTCACCGTCCATCTCGAGCACCAGGCGTAACACACCATGTGCCGCGGGATGTTGTGGACCAAAATTAAGCGTGTAATTTTGTAGTTCAATCATGCTTTTTCTCCAAGATAACGATTATCATGGCGAATTACTTTAGGTACCGTCACACGCGGCTCGATATCAACTGCCTCATAAATCACTTTTTGTAAGGTTGCATCGTAGCGCATTTCCACTTGCCCACTCAGTGGAAAATCTTTTCTAAAGGGATGACCAATGAAACCGTAGTCCGTCAAAATGCGGCGCAAATCGGGGTGTCCTTCAAAGAGTAAACCAAACAAATCGTAAGCTTCTCGCTCATACCAATTAGCACTAGGCCAAATGGTATGCACCGAAGACACCACCATGTCATGTTCCGGCACACGAACTTTAACGCGCAAGCGATGGTTCAACGTAGTGGACAACAAGTGATACACTACCGCAAAGCGTGGTTTGTGATCAGTCCTAGTCGGTAACACGACCGACTCAACGCCACGCGAAAACCCTTGAAAACTAGCGTTATCGGTTTCCCAGTCAGCCTGGCCAAAACGAAGGTAATCAACGCCGCACAAATCGATAAGTTGATCAAAAGCAAAACAGTTTTTCTCACGCAACTGCGTCAACAGTGGCACCGCTTGCTGTGGTGAACAGGTTAGCGTCACTTCATGGAATGCTTGCTCTACTGCTTCAGCCAGCTCAGGCCAGGCTTCACACAGGGCTTGCTGCAATTGCTCTTGCTTGGTCATCTATACGCCCTCACACATCGATAACTGCTTTGTGCCTAATTTTATTTTGCAATTGAATAATGCCGTACAACAGCGCTTCAGCGGTGGGTGGGCAACCAGGTACATAAACATCTACTGGAACAATCCGATCACAACCACGTACGACAGAATAAGAGTAATGATAGTAGCCGCCACCATTGGCGCACGATCCCATCGATAAAACCCAGCGTGGCTCAGGCATTTGATCGTACACCTTTCGCAACGCTGGTGCCATCTTATTACATAGTGTACCAGCAACAATCATCAAGTCCGATTGACGCGGGCTAGGACGTGGAATAATACCGAACCGATCAAAGTCATAACGGGCGGCATACCCATGCATCATTTCGACCGCGCAACACGCTAAGCCAAACGTCATAGGCCACATTGAGCCACTGCGTGCCCACTCCACCACTTTTTCCACACTGGTGGTTAAAAAACCTTGTTCTTTAAATACTGCTGCTGATGAGGCCATTTATTCCCACTCCAATGCGCCACGCTTCCATTCATAGATAAATCCAATCACTAACACGCCTAAAAACACTGCCATAGCAGACAACCCAAACCAGCCGAGCTGACGCAGTGCCAAGGCCCAGGGAAAGAAAAAAGCGGTTTCTAAATCAAAAATAATAAAAAGAATCGCAACTAAATAAAAACGGACATCAAACGGAATACGAGCATTTTCAAACGCCGGGAAGCCACACTCATACGGGTCATTTTTTGCCGGATCAGGGTTGTGCTTAGCCACTAAATTGGCCAAGCCAATTGCAACTAGGCCAATAATTGAGGCTATCATCATAAATACTAATACAGGCAAATAATTGCTTAGCATGCTTTTCCTGACTCTGTATAACTACAGCTCAATATCATAACAGATTCGAACGCCTGCGAAAAGATTTTGTCATGTACAGAGCCGAATGTAATTCATCTACTACACTGATATTATGCCTAGCTATGTCTTGTTCAATACAATTTGTTGGGATGGAGTGGGTGACTTTACTCACTTTACTGACATCGTCAAAAAATTACGCGCTGACCCAAAATTTAGCGACATCGATTTTTTAGCCATTGTCTTCTGTCAACATGAACCGCCAACCTTCGACAAAATACGTCAGGAGTTGAGTGAATTGACTATCCCCTTCCTTTACGGAAATCGAGCTGACCACGAGCGCTATAGCGCTGATGAAACGATTCAAGCACAGCTAGGTGAAGCAGATCAAGCCATTGTCATTTCGTATAACGCACTCTTGACTACTATTTACGAACCCTACCTCAAGAAAACTATTCCTCGAAAAACCATTGGCGAGCACGAATCGTCTCTTGAATGGTATTCTTTAACCGATCCAAACTCAGCATCAGCGCATTGTTATCAATTTAATCTTGGTTTACAGCCATCCATGAGCGGCATCAAAATTAGCGACATCCCCGCTATTAACCCGCTCAAAGCATGGAAAAGCCTGCAGGACGCTGAGCCCTTATTCGCCAATCGATTAGTAACTTTTACGCGCTGTCCACATCCTAAAATATTGCTTGCGCAAACACTGTTGGTTCCCGCCTATTTTAATAGGTATCAGGATTTTCTGTCTTTTGTGCATTTTTTGGCAACGAATCAGTCCATCTCAAACAATAAGGATATTTTGATTTATTTATCAGGTATCCGGGAAGACAACTGGATTTTTAAAAAGATTTTACCGAAACTTGTGGCATCACCTGTAAAACAAATTGAGATTTTAACGGCCAATCAAACAAAGCCTGAACGACTTCAAGTGAACCCACTGGGCACGAAAACCATCCGAATCATGCGTGGATTTTATTTGAACGACCTCGCCTACGAAGCATTATTTCAATTAGGCAGAGGCGGCATCGCTGGCGTTTCAGGTGATAATTCGTTGGAGCGATGTGTATCCATGGATATCTTTCCTTTTTATTGGTCAACCAATGCCAACAAAAAAATCCCAACCCTAGATGCTTTACGGGCTATCTCGCAACGAACGGACCTCGGTATTTCATCGGTCGCTCGACAGTCCTACAACGTTTATTTTAATCCAGAAAGGGTATTTGAGCATCGAGAGAGGGCGCTTGCTGGTTCTAATCAAACAATCAATCGATCGCAAGATAATTTCTTATCCGTTGATGCCCAAGCAATGATTTCCAGCTGGCCAAAAATCACCGCTTGTTTAAAAAGAGAGTACAATTTCTACGACCGATTAGAGCCTATTATGCTTGAGGGTCTGCCAACCGAAGCACTACCGTGTTTCTTTCGAGAACAACACTCCATTCAGGCCACACTAGCAGCCAAACAGGCCTTAGCAAGCGAGCAAGAAGAGACCAAAAAAAATAATTCGATGGCAGATTGGCTGAAAAACTTGTTTCGATAAGTTGAATCGTGCTGGTTCAATTGAATCCCACTGAGTGAAGCTCAGTAAAAACACCGAACAGGGTTTTAAAGTTATTGATTTGCTCTAAAAATTGTCGAGTTACTGCGATAGGATCACTTGCTTCAGTAATTGCCGATATCGATGCCACTCCCTCAACACCTGAGTGTAAAATATCCGGTAGACGTTGCATGCTGATACCTCCAATGGCCACTAAAGGATAGTGGAGCGTTCTTCGCCAGCGTCTTAGTTGCTCAACTCCTTGCGGTTCATACGACGTCACTTTACTGGTTGTTGCGTAAACAGGGCCGCAGGCTATATAAGAAGGATTGATCGCATGGGCTCTCGCAACCTCATAATAACCATGGGTACTGACGCCCAAACACAGCCCTGCGCGCTGGATTGCTTCAAGATCCGCTGTATGCAAATCATCTTGGCCTAGATGAATACCACCGGCACCAAAGCGGATAGCCAATTCCCAATAGTCATTGATAAATAAGGTGGCAGCGGTTTGGTTGACGAACGTCACACTGCGCTGAATTTCCTGCTCCAAGATGGGTGTTGGCGTATTTTTGATACGTAATTGAATGCAGGTCACGCCTTGTGGGATTAATTTCTCTAGCCAATGACTGTTATTGACGATGGGATACAAACCCAATTCACAGCGTTTAAAAGGCTGGGGTAACTGCACTAACGGATGGGGTGAAACAAACGGTAGAAAAGCCTGATCCTCTGGCCAACCTTGCAGCAACAATCTTGTTTGGTCGTTACCCTTATCAGCAGCTGATACGATCTCACGCTGAACAACCATTCTTGCTATCACAATGGCGTCTTTAATAGCAAAGCCACGTGCCAAACACGCCGTAATAGCTGAAGACAAAATGCCCCCCGCATCAGAATCCTGTTGTTTAGCCAATCGTTGCGTGGCAATCCAAAACGACTCTTGTCCATCGGTCCAATAATCTTGACTAAACCGCACGTCTCGGACGTGGTTCGCCTTAACTAACACGCTTTTCACGCCTAAGTCCACTAATGCATGAGCCGCTTGTTGAATCGCTTCATAGGTGGAAAAAGCACTGTTGACTATCACCACATCAACAAATGGCAACAATGCCCGCAAACTGTCTACGTACAGCTGTGGTTCAGTTAAGATAGTATCTGGTTCAGCAACCACTTTCCCTGCGTAAGTTGTTAAAAAACCTGCTGTTTTTTGATGATCAAATAAAGCCTCACTCCCCAGCTTGACAGCACTCGGTTGAATTTTAGCTTGAGTGACAAACTGCTCAACAGAAACAGCGTAAGGTTCCACGTCAAGCGCTTTCAACACGTTCAAGTCATCCTGGCAGGCTTCGGACATTATCCAAACAATCGGTTGGTTCATAGGAGTCATTCAATCATTTAAGGTGGTACCGAAGGCCGGACTCGAACCGGCACAGCTTGCGCCACCGCCCCCTCAAGACGGCGTGTCTACCAATTCCACCACTTCGGCATAACAGGTATTACGAGACTACTTTGTTGCAGCAGGTTGATCAACCGGCTGCGGAATATCCAGTGCATGCGATACTGGCTTAGCAGGAGCCACCGGCAATTCAGCTTGATATTGACTAGCTAGTAACGTGGACAGTAACACACTGGTTAGGAAAAAAGTTAACACCAACACGCCCGTTAGCTTAAATAAAAAGCTACCAGTACCCTGACTGCCAAACACGGTATTAGATGCCCCGGACCCAAAGCCAGCACCAATGTCGGCCCCCTTGCCGTGTTGAATTAACACCAAGCTAATCAGCACCAACGCGACGATCACGTGCACAACCATTATCACTTGATACATTTTACTATTTCCGAAAACTGGCCAGCATCGAGCGAGGCGCTACCAACCAACCCCCCGTCAATATCTGGCATACCAAAAAGAGCATGCGCATTACTAGCACTCACGCTGCCACCATAGAGAATCGGCAAGCCGAGTGCACTATTACTATCCCGCGCACCAACCCATCTGCGAATAAAAGCATGCGCTTCTTGTGCTTCGTGGGGTGTTGCCGTTTGCCCGGTACCAATAGCCCAAACCGGTTCGTAGGCTATGACACACTGCTTAAAATCAGTAACTGAGTGACGACTAATCGCTGACAACTGACTATCAAGTACCGCATGCATTTTACCAGCATCCCGTTCTTGTAACGTCTCGCCAATACAAAGCACTGGAATCATACCATGTTCTTTCGCCCAGTGGAATTTTTCTGCAACACATTTTAAATCTTCGTGAAATAATTGCCGTCGTTCAGAATGACCAACCAAGACGTAGCGACAACCAAATTCGGTTAACATGCTACAGGCAAGCTCTCCCGTATAGGCGCCAGCTACTTTCACATAGACATTCTGTGCGCCCCATTGTAAGGCATGATCGGTTAGGCGTGCTTGTACCAACGGTAAATAAACAGCCGGCGGAAACACCACACAGTGCGCCGCTAATTGCGGGGTTAATTCTTGTAACAAATGATCGAGCAAGCGGTTAATCGATGCTTGACTCCCGTTCATCTTCCAATTGGCCATGACCATTCGCTTACGCATGCTCACCTTACGCTAAAGAGTTATTGATTGGCAATGACAGCGCAACACGTTCGATTTCATCTGCGAATTGTTTTGCTTGCTGCTCAATAGCACTTAAATTTTGTCCTTCTACCATCACTCGTAATACCGGCTCAGTACCTGAGGGACGCAGTACGACCCGCCCAACGCCTTTCAAATCGTTACGAAGCGCATTAAACGCCTCAATGACTGATGCATGGGATGATAACGCAAACGCGTGTGGCGTTTTGATATTAATGGCCACCTGTGGCAGCAAGTCAATGCCCTCACACAGCTGCTCTAAGGTCTTGTCTTGTTTAACCATTACGGCCAACACTTGTAGGGCGGCCACAATACCATCACCGGTGGTGGTTTTATCGAGACAAACAACATGTCCCGACGACTCACCACCAATTTTCCATTTGGATTGTTTTAATAGTTCCAAAACGTAACGATCCCCAACGCGTGCGCGCTTAAACTCCACCCCAAGTGCTTGAATCGCCTGCTCCAAACCAAAATTACTAACGATAGTACCCACGACTCCACCTGACAGTCGTTTTCGTTGGTGGCGATCTTTAGCGATAATGTAGAGGATTTGATCACCCGTAACCAATTGACCGCGGGCGTCGACCATTAGCACGCGATCGCCATCCCCGTCTAAAGCGATACCAAGGTCGGCACCGTTATCAAGCACGCGTTGTTGCAAAGCTGCTGGAGCCATGCTGCCAAAACCTTTATTGATGTTATAGCCATCGGGCTTATTACCTATGGCATCGACCTCCGCACCCAATTCACTGAACACATTCGGTGCAACATGATAGGTTGCACCGTTTGCACAATCCACGACTAACCGAAGGCCTGACAAACGGGTTAGTGATGGTATCGTTGATTTGCAAAATTCAATGTAGCGACCAGGCGCATCATTCACGCGCTGTGCTTTTCCTAAACTGACAGGATCAACCAATGTCAACACTTTGTTGAGTTCTACTTCAATTGCTTGCTCATGTTCATCCGGTAATTTGTAACCATCGGCGGAGAAAAATTTAATCCCATTGTCTTCAAACAAATTGTGCGAGGCACTAATCACGATGCCTGCCGTGGCACGCAGCGTTTGCGTTAAATAAGCAATCGCTGGAGTTGGCATCGGACCCAATAAACAAACATCCATCCCAGCCGCGGATAGCCCAGCCTCAAGCGCTGATTCCAACATGTAGCCAGAAATGCGGGTGTCTTTACCGATAAGTACCTTTTTTCGTCCGCCAGCTCCCAGGACCCGTCCGATTGCCCAACCTAGTTTGAGCATAAACTCAGGGTGAATCGGCATAACGCCAACCCGCCCACGAATACCGTCTGTGCCAAAATATTTGCATTCAACCATACTATTACTCTCTTCTAGGCGACGGTTTGCAAGACAGCATGAACCATCTGCATTGCATCGCGCGTTTCAGCGACGTCGTGGGTGCGAATCACGGCAGCACCTTGCAACACAGCATACACGGCTAGGCCGAGCCCGCCAGCAACCCGTTGATCCACCGGACGATTGAGTACCGTGCCCAACGTATTTTTTCGCGAGCAGCCAAACCATAATGGCAGAGCATGCCTTGAAATCAACTCATGCAAGGTGCGCGTAAGACGCAAATTATGCGCATCCGATTTACCAAAGCCAAAACCAGGATCGAGCATTAAGTGTTGTTTGGTTAACCCAGCCGCCAAACATGCTTCCACCCGCGTCGAAAAAAAATCTGATACCGCCTGTTCTATAGGCACAGGGTAATGTGGCATCCGCTGCATGTTTTTTGGTGTGCCTTGCATGTGCATCAGACACACCGGTACGTTGAGA
>DAIDLK010000001.1:17415-31011 GCA_027449525.1 Legionellaceae bacterium
ACTGACCGCGGTGGATAAAGCCTCGGGCGCTTGCAACGCCATAATATCGTTGATTGCGCAAGCACCTGCTCCAACCGCAGCGACCATCACTTCAGGTTTACACGTATCAACCGATACAGCGATTGCATGCTGCCGACAAATCGCTTGAATCACAGGAATGACTCGGGCTAATTCATCGTCTACCGAAACGGGATCGGCGAATGGACGTGACGACTCCCCACCGATATCTAACACGTCGGCACCAGCGGCAATCAAACGCTCCGCCTGACGAAGAGCATCATCAAGGACCAAAAACTGCCCGCCATCTGAAAAGGAATCAGGAGTCACGTTGATGACTCCCACAACGAGTGGCGGCGATTGAGCGACTTGCCAAGACTCACGCCAGGCAAAGAATTCCGTACTATTCACCCGAACGTTGCTCCGGGTGCGACTCGTTAACGGAGAGATCCTCACTAACCACAAAAGCCGCTGGCGTAGCGCTTTCAGACCCAGGTGGTGGCGAAGGCTTCTGGGAATTCATTAGCTCATCCCAACCATCTGGTGGAGATGGGGAATGTCCGGCCATAATTTGCTCAATTTGCTTAGCATCGATGGTCTCGTATTTGATTAACGCCTCAGCCATGAGGTGTAGCTTGTGCATGTTCTCCAGTAAAATGGATTTGGCATGCTGGTAATTTCTATCGATTATTTGGCGTACTTCTTCATCAATTTGTTGGGCGGTTTGATCGGAAATTTCTTTATTTTGACTCATGCTGCGCCCTAAAAATACTTCGCCTTCTTCATGACCAAACGTTAAGGGCCCCAGCGCAGACAAACCCCAACTGGTCACCATTTTGCGTGCAATTTCAGTCGCTCGCATGATGTCATTCGAGGCGCCAGTGGTTGCTTGCTCCGCGCCAAAAATAAGCTCTTCAGCCAGGCGCCCGCCAAATAAACTGGCTAATTGACTTTCTAACCGACGTTTGCTGTGGCTATAGCGATCTTGGTCCGGTAAAAACATGGTCACACCGAGTGCTCGCCCGCGCGGTATAATGCTCACTTTGTAAACCGGATCATGCTCAGGAACCATCAACCCCACTAATGCGTGACCTGACTCATGGTAAGCAGTTAATTTTTTCTCCGCTTCAGTCATTACCATCGAACGACGCTCAGCACCCATCATGATTTTATCTTTGGCATGATCAAGTTCCAACATACCGACTTTGTGTTTATTAGCACGCGCAGCAAACAAAGCCGCTTCATTCACTAGATTAGCCAAGTCAGCACCAGAAAATCCAGGCGTCCCGCGTGCTATTGACAAGATCTCAACTTGATTATCGATAGGAACTTTACCTAAATGCACTTTCAAAATTTGCTCACGCCCACGAATATCCGGCAAAGGAACCACTACTTGGCGGTCAAAACGTCCCGGACGGAGCAAGGCCGGGTCAAGCACGTCGGGTCGATTGGTCGCCGCAATCACAATCACTCCTTCGTTACCATCAAAACCATCCATTTCAACCAATAGCTGGTTTAACGTTTGTTCACGCTCATCGTGCCCACCGCCGAGACCCGCACCGCGGTGCCGCCCAACGGCATCAATTTCATCAATAAAAATAATGCAAGGAGCTTGTTTTTTAGCTTGCTCGAACATATCGCGCACGCGTGAAGCACCCACCCCAACAAACATTTCCACAAAATCGGAGCCAGAAATCGTAAAAAACGGCACTTTCGCCTCACCAGCTACGGCGCGCGCGAGCAACGTTTTACCGGTTCCTGGCGAGCCAACTAACAACACACCACGGGGAATACGTCCACCAAGGTTCTGGAATTTAGACGGGTCACGTAAAAAATCGACTAATTCTTTTACTTCGTCTTTTGCTTCATCCACGCCTGCAACATCAGCAAAAGTTACTTTAACTTGGTCTTCGCCCAACAACCGCGCACGTGAGCGACCAAACGACATAGCGCCACGCCCGCCACCACCTTGCATCTGACGCATAAAAAATACCCACACACCAATGAGCAACAACATAGGGAACCAGTTAATAAAGACATGCAATAGCAGGCTTTCCTGCTGCCGCTCTTGCCCCACCACATCCACGTTGTGTTTTAGTAGTTGCCCGAGTAAGGCATTATCCGGAATCGGTTGGTAGGTCACAAAACGGTGGTTATTTTTATTGATGCCACGAATTATTTTGTCGTCTTCAATCGCAACCGCTGCTACCATATTTTGGTCGATATCACGCAAAAACTGACTATAAGAAATTTTTTCTACGACCGCGTTATGCGGCGTAAAATTGCTAAATACGGACACCAAAACGATAGCAATAATTAACCATAAAAATAAATTTTTAACCATGTCATTCAAAATGATAACCTCTTTTTCCGGCAAATTGCCGTGTTCTAACGTTAAAGTTACACCAAATTATAGCCCTTCGCCAGTAAATACGTCTCACGAGAGCGGGCTCGAGACGCTTGCGGTTTACGTAACATCACCTCAGCAAATTGGGCTCGCGCTTCTTTTATTAATGCATCGAAGCCACTGCCATGAAACACTTTCATTAGGAGTGTGCCTCCAGGTTGTAACACCTCCGCACACAACGCCAAGGCAAGCTCACAAAGAAGCATCGCCCGAGGAATATCAACAGCTGGCAATCCACTCATGTTCGGCGCCATATCTGATAAAATAAGATTAACTCCGGCTGGTGGTATGGCGGCACGCAACTGGACGAGTACCGCATCATCGGAAAAATCACCCAAGATAAAGGTGACATCGGCTAACGCGTCCATCGGCAAACAATCCAATGCAACAACACTGCCTTGCCCATTCAGACGTTCAGCCACGTATTGCGTCCATCCCCCAGGAGCAGCACCTAAATCAATCACGTGTAGTCCAGGTTTCAGTATACGATCTTTTTCATCCATTTCTTTTAGTTTATACGCCGCACGGCTACGATACCCGTCGCGATGCGCTTGCTTTACATACACATCATTAAAGTGTTCGTCTAACCATTTTCTGCTGGTTTTTGAACGTTTCATGCATCATCGAAAAAAAAATAATGAATCATTCTAACGAAGACAGGACTTTTTTTCTAGACAACCAGCGGTCTTTGTTCTATAAATCATACTAATAGGTTAAAAAATGTATTATGGAGTAACAATCATGCCCACACTCTACGCCATTGAAGACCAAATCCTCGCCAGCAAAGCAAGCATTGATACCATTATCATGAGCTTGCGTAATAAGACCGGCATAGGACAAGAGTTTGTTAACAACGAGAATAAGCCAGCTGAAATCAATGCCATTACGCAGCAGTTTCTCAATTTAAAAAATAGTGTTGATACACTCCCTTTGACAGCTGAAAACGCCTGTGTTGCCAATTTATTGCAAATCGCGTTTGGACAGGGTACCCGATTTGATACCTGGTTGGATGAACAAAAACGAAGTGCAGCCGGTAATTTGATCACCGCCGAAAGTAATTTGCGTGCGCACTGCCAAGCAATTTCTAATCTAGCGCAGCTAGCTATAACCGATCCTGCTCAAGCACTTGTTCATGCGGAGAGCACACAAATTCATGCACTTGCTACCGCAATCCTCTTTTTGCAACGCATGAGCGAATCCCAAAATTTTCCCCAACGTGATAAGGCATCCGTGACTGATTTTACAGAGAAACTGAGTCAAATTCGTCAACGACTTATTGCCTTGAACCCTGAATCGATGCATGATTTAGATAGCATCACCGCGTTTTACACGGCACCTGAATATCACGCCTGTCAACAAGCCTTAGTCGATCTGGAACACACTTACCGAAGCACTCTATTTGCCTTAATCGACAAAGCCGAGCAATCGAAGAAGTTTCATTGGCATCTTGGTGCAACGAGCGAGACCCTTGTTCATGCACTCGATGGTTTGTACGCTAAGCACGCGAAACAAGTGACTGAGCTCATTGAACAAACACCTGGCACTGCCACTTTAATGTCTGAGCGAAAACAACAACACGACTATTTCCTTGGTCAACGTGCTATGCGCAAATTAATTGAGCAAGCCGTACCAGAAAAAATGTCGCTCCTTTCTGGCGACCAGCAGGCTAAACGTGCTGCATTAGCGGTACAACTAATCGCGCATTTTGATGATGACCTACCCCTTTTACCCGAAACCATCAAAAACAACCCTTTTTTTGAAGCCGGTTGCTTTGAGGAGTTACTGTTAACAGCACGCCCAAACGTGTTTAGTCGAGATGCATCTAACGGTGAATTACTGATAGCTGATAACGATTTTCGAGATGCCTTAGCCACCAACGCATCCCACCCACCTCAAGAAAAATGCGACCCACTATGTCAGCTATTGTATTGCATTAAATTAAGTACAGCGAAAGAAGAATGGACTGCTGAGCGAAAAATTGAAGCCTACGGCAAACTCATCAACCTGATAAAAACAGGTCAATTGAAAGTCTCTGGCTCCGACGACAACCTCACTCAGGCGCGCGAAATGGCAGAAAAATGTCTATGGCTAGCCGTTAAAACGCACAAAACTGACCTTCCGCAATTAAAAACAATCTATGCCCACATTGAAAGTGGCGCCATGACGAAGGCATTGAAGGCCATCACCAAATTAGGTAAAGACGCGTCCTTTGAGTTACTAGAAGATCAAACCATCCAACGCCTCTTTCGTGACCGAAAATCGTTAACCCCCAGTGCAATCGATGCTCTGACAACCCGGTTAAACAAAGTTTATGCGCAAGATATTCAGCTACTTGGCATGCTTAATACCAGCGAGCTAACCGAGCATGCCACATTATCTCCTTGGTCTGACGATGAACAAACCAGTAGCGAAGACAAGAGCGTAGAAGAGTTTGTCAACGAGGGTGGTAGTCAACCTGTCTCAACGCGCTTAAAAGCAAAGTTACGCGAAGAAGTTAGTCGAGACGACGCGGATAATGACAACGCGCCTCGTCCCGGCGAAACAAGTTAACGACACGACAAAAGACTACTAAACCCCTCACGAAAACTAGGAAACGCGAGCTGGACCCCCAGTTCGCGTTTTAACTTAGCATTACTCACCCGGCGATTGGCCTGATAAAATTCTTGTACACGGGGTGACAGCAGCGCTTTTGCATACGGAATAATTTCGGGCGTTGGAACACCCAATAACTGGGCGGCATAAGCATCTACGGTAGGAGCAGACGCGGGCTCATCATCAGCAACATTATAAATACCAGCCAATTCGGGGTGTAGCATCGCGGTTACAATACTGGCAGCAAGATCGTGCACGTGGATACGTGAAAACACTTGGTCAGGTTTATCAATCGTCATGTGTTGGCCGGCAACTAAACGGTCCAACGGACTACGACCAGGACCATAAATTCCGGCCACACGAAAAATAGTGAGCGGGACACTCGATTGCGTTGCAAAAGCCGACCAAGCCCGCTCAGCCGCTAAGCGCTGCTGACCGGTCCTGCTTGGCTGAAGACAAGCTGACTGCTCATCCACCCAGCCACCCTGGTGATCGCCATAGACCGCGGTAGACGACAAATAACCAATCCACTGTAATTGTTGAACGTGTTGAGTTAATAATTCAGCAAAATAGCCCAAGACCGGATCGCCAACGGCTGTTGGGGGTACACTGACCAAAATATGGGTAACCGTTGCTAAATGGGCTTGCACTGCTGTTGCATTGAAATCAATAATCGCCAAGCCAGGGCTACTGTTTGCCGGTAGCTGACGCGAGGTGGCGACGACTGGCAACCGGCGAACACTCAATTGCTCGTACACGAACCTGGCCGTATAACCAAAACCCAAAATTAATAATTTATACGACAGCATTAGATTCACCCTTTAATGGCTTGATACGCACTCAAAGCGCGCTTTCTTGCCACATCATGATCAACCAACGGCAAAGGGTAATCGGTGCCTAATTGTATCGGCAACATACCTTCCGGCGCGAGCCATGGTTTATGAATCCACTGACGTTCAACCGAGGCTAATTCCGGTACCCATAAGCGGACGTAGTCACCGTTGGCGTCAAATTTTTCTCCTTGTAATACAGGATTAAAGATACGAAAATAGGGTGCCGCATCCGCCCCACATCCAGCCACCCACTGCCATCCTGCTGAATTGCTGGCACAATCTGCATCCACTAACGTCTCTAAAAACCAATCGGCTCCTAATCGCCAATCAATTAACAAATCTTTGGTTAAAAACGATGCTACCAACATCCGTACACGATTGTGCATAAAACCTGTAGCCCATAGCTCACGCATCCCAGCATCCACTAAAGGGTATCCGGTTAACCCTCGCTGCCAAGCGGCCAGCGCCTTTGCCGAATTGCTCCACGGGAACGCATTGAACGCTGGCTTAAAATTCTCTACGGACAAATCTGGCACATGGTAAAGCAAGTGATACGAAAACTCTCGCCAGCCAAGCTCGGATAAAAAGTGATCAGCAGAAGCTTGATTGCAAAGGGACGCCTGCTTGGCTTGCAGGGTGGCACGCCAAATATCCCAGGGACTAATTTCACCAAAATGTAGGTGTGGTGATAGTTTTGAAGTAGCTTGTTGTGCTGGAAAATTACGTTGTTCTTTATAGTCATTTAAATGGGTTGTAATAAAGGCCCGCAAGCGTGTTTGGGCATGCTGCTCGCCGGGCGTCCAGTGTTCTGAAAAATGTTGCGCCCAATTGGGTTTTCTAGGTAATAATTGCCAGCTATTTAATCGATCACTGGTTAGCTTTACTCCAACAAAATCCTTGGAGAAATGCGAACGTTTTGGCTCGACTAGTTGTTTTAAGCACTGCTTCCAAAACGGGGTAAATACTTTGAAATACTCGCCGGTTTGCGTTTTAATTTCCCAAGGCTCTACGAGTAACTGACTATTCGAGCTTGATACCTGTATACCTTGTTGTCGCAAGTGCTGCTTGATGTGTTGATCCCTTGCGATAATTTGTGGCTCATAACAACGATTCCAATAAACGGCAGTCACTCGATGTTGTTTGATAAATTGTAATAATAATTCGAGAGGATCACCTTGCCGTAAGGTTAGGTACAAACCCTGCGCCAACAACTCCGCTTTCAAACTCAACAAGCTATAATGTAGCCACCATCGCTGTGCTCCCACTACCTGGTGCGGTGATGCTTTATCATGCACGTACAACACAATCACGTGGCTGTGAGCGTGCGTTGCCGCAATTAGAGCAGGGTTGTGGCGACAACGCAGATCACGCCTCAGCCAAACTAAAGCAACTGACATAAGCTTCCCCCAAAAGTAAATAAAATCAAAAGAACAGTGACTGCTTGCCTAAATAGTGTACAATAAAGCCATTGTAAATTTTGTCGATACAGTGACTATGGCCAATGATACCCTGCAACAACAAGCGTTAATTGCAATCGTTAATGATTATTTGCAAGGAGCGACGCTTGCGCAAATCGAATTGAGCCTAAAAAAATTGTGCAATACCACCCATCACAACGCAAAGTATTTATATCAGCATGCTCAAATCGATGCAATTGCGTGTCAAACATTATTTCAAACACTCAATCTTCCACAAGAACTGGCCAGCCATTACGATAAAAGCGAATCATTGTTTGTCTTATTGAAACGCTTGCACGAGGACGGTTACGGTCATAATCATCTCGACTATTTATTAAAACGAATTAATCACATTAAACCACAGCGATTTTGGCGACGTGTTATGATTGCTGTTGTGTCAACCATGGGCGTGGGCAGTTATTTTATTGCTACTCAACAAAATCCACTCCGCTGGCTTTATGAACTGACAATTATTTTATTTCCGAGTATTGTCCTCAATTGGTTAAAACGCACGTTCTCCCTGTTAAAAAATATTCCTCTTGTCGCGATAATTTACAACAGTTGCTGGTTGGTTTGGGACGTATTTAATCGATTTTATTACGGGTTTGCCAATATCAAGCAAAAATTGATTGCCACTGCATTTGACGTACTCACAAAAGGCGCCATCATCGTTGGGTACGTGATCACGATAGTTGCCGCAGGGGTCGCTACCCCAGTAGCCGGTATTTTATTTATTTTTAGCGCCATGATGGACGTAGCTGAAAGTATTGTGAATTTTATCTCGATTATGAATAAACCATTACTAGCGACAGCACAGCAAACTCACGCGCAACAAATTGATCAAGTACGGCAAAAAAACCAACAGCGTCTTGTTTCCAATACCCTCTGGATCAAGGTCAGTGCCGCCATACTCACGTCAGTGGCCGTTGCAGTGTGGTGTTTTTGTCCATTAAACTTTGTTTTGGTGTTAAGTGTTATTGCTTCAATGATACTCATTAGCACCATCAAATCGATGGTTATTAATCAAATTGAATACAATCATTCGGTTTGGCTACAAACAGAAATACGCCGACTGCCAATTCACAAAGCAGCAACCCTTACACCTAAATCGTTAACGAAGTCTTCTACATCAGATAAACCCAACGTTGAAACGAGCCATCCCTTGCGATTCTTCAAAGACTCGCCTACCGAAAATCCTCCTGTTTCAGCGGAGTTTTTCCATCAGCAAACGCACGTTCAGTCGCCATAGTGTGCTCAAAGAATACGAAAAACTTCCCGCGCGAAAAGCGCGGGATTTAACATTGACTAAACCGCTGTTACACCACTGAGAGCTGCCGATGTTGATCCGTCTGCAATGCTTACCCCGGCACAAACTAAGTACAAAGGAGAATTGATTGCGACAGAGTTAGCACCTTGCGCATAGGATATTGTTGAACCAGCCGAGGTAATCACAGTAATTCGTGTTGCTTCAGGATCACTGATACTTCCGTTAACGACACGGGTCTCTATAAGATTGACTCCGTTACCAGCTTGCGAGAACAGTGAGCATCTAGCGGCATCAACAGCCGTGTGATTAACCGTTATGTCTGTTCCACTAACGGGTGTATTCGTTCCCGCAAAAAATGCTTTAATGAACACACTGTTATTGGGTGCGTTGGTAGCATTAATATTGGCTAACGAAGTGAACCCACCAACGGCTTGGTTGATGAGACCAAACGCGGATGAACTCACGTTTCCGTAACATCCCTCCGAACTTTCCGTGGTACCAGAGCTACAGGCTGCATCCCAAACAGCAGCACTCAGTTGTGGTCGATAATTTTTTCCCACCCAATCTTGGCTAGCCGGATTGGGTGCCGCAAAACTCAGCAAAGGCAAACTGAGTAATGCTACGCTGCAAAGTCTCGTTATGTTGAATTTCATATCGAGCTACTCCTGTATAATTTCTGCATTAAACCATGAACGCCAAATTCAATAACACGCCATTTTGAATAGCGATAGCTGCAATATGGCCGGTTGCCGCCGCCGTATTCACCGTAAAATTGGGATTGCCACCAAAAATACCTTGATACACTAGCGACAACTTCCCATGTTCAGAGACATCCATACCGATGCCCGCTTGCATATCAAACGCAACTTGCGACAAATCATTAACCGTTACACGATCGTTGATTTGCAGCCGTCGGTAAGCAATACCCGCTTTTAACACGCCAAACGCAGGTAACTCATCTGTTGCTTGTACGGTTGCCGCGGCAAGTAAATCCAATGTCGGCTTCACGTTTAATTGAATTGGCATACCACCTAATAAATCGAGCGTGGCTTGCGACGCACCAAGACGCATGATGTTGCCAGTTTGTACGCCGACTTCGCCACCCCAACGCACACGGTGCATGTAGCCATAGTCCCAACCACCGAAGTGCCATGTGCCTAAGTCTTTAGCAATGGCAATGCGTTGAAATGAGGTTTGACCGTCCCCAATAGCACCCTGAGCAGAAGGATCAGAGTTTCCACCACCGCTATAAGCGTTTTCAAACCAGGTGTAACCAACTCCGCCTATATAAGAGACCAAGATTTGTTATACTGTGCGACATCACCCATTGTGCCGGCAGCCGCGCTCAACGAAAAAGCGCAACCCGCCACAAGGATTAGTTGTTTTATTCTCATACAAACTCCTTTTATTGTTTAGTGCTGCTAAAAACATCTCCATGGAAAAAGTGGTGTGGAGCCACTTAACTTTATCAAAACAAGAAAAACATCTGGTGTAAAGAGACTTTCTTTTTTTTTTTTAGTATACTTTTGTTAGTTTCCTACCAAAAATTATCCTTATGAAACCCTCTGATACCCACGATATTAACAAAGCTTACATTAGCCCCTACGACTGCTTTTTAAACAAATTCGATCGTACCCACAAACTATCTGCCGCCCAAATAAAAGAAATAGCCAAGCATCAACGAATTGCTGCGTTACGTGACAATCCCCTTCCCGATGCAGCAGAAAAAATCGTTTGGGAAAAATTTTAAGGATTTAGCATGTCAATCTGGTTTAGTGCCATCACACTTGACGAACTCAACCTACGCAGTGCTCATACTCTAGCTGATTTTCTGAACATTCAATTCACTGCCATCAATGATGACTCATTAACCGCTACCATGCCAGCCAATGCGCGCAGTAAACAACCACTTGGTATCGTTCACGGTGGCGCCAATGTCGTTTTGGCAGAAACGCTGGCCAGCACCGCGGCCAACTGTGTCGTTAATCAACACGTGCATTATTGCGTTGGATTAGAAATCAACGCAAATCACCTGCGTGCTGTGCGAGAAGGAATCATCACCGCCGTCACTCGCCCTATTCATCTTGGGCGCACCACACACGTTTGGCATATTGATCTATTCAATCAAGCCGGTCAATTATCGTGTGTTTCAAGAATGACCGCTGCCGTGTTGTCAAAGCAATAGATCATTAGCAAAACATCGTCTATAGTGCTAGAGCTACTCTTCAATAAACTAACGTTATCATAAGGAACATGATCATGAGAAAACTCCGTGCGCTGTCTGCTTTACTGTTATCGACTGTCCTTGCCCATGCGCCTGTTGCCATGGCAGCTGAATCAAATTGGGGACATACCTGCCCTCTGGAAAAGATCACGCACAAATTAAATTTAAGTGCGGAACAAAAAGTGAAAGTAAAAGCCATCATGATGGAAAGCCGTAAAAAAATGATACCAATTCATCAGCAAATGAAAGCACTTAATAAAAAAATGAAGCAAGCGTTTGTTGCCGGTGATAAAACCAAGCAACGTGCCCTGGCAGAAGAAAAGAAGGACTTGGTCGATTCAGCAATGGAAATTCGCGAAGAAGAGCGCGAACAAATTTCTAACGTGCTGACCGAATCACAACGTGCCAAAATGGTCAAAATGGTTGAAGAGTGGAAAATGAAACATCAAATGGATCATTAACAACGAACAACCCCGTTAAGTAGCGACAAACAACCCTTTGTGGCTACTTGACAAATTTTAAATTAAACACTTAGTATGACGCACTAAGCAACCACTTGAGTGTTCCCAGCGTTAAGGGTATTGGATGAAAAAACGGGTTGTAATTACCGGCATGGGGATTGCCTCATCAATTGGCAACGGATTAGACTCTTTTTGGCGTGCTGCATCGCAAGGTACCTGTGGTATTCAACGCATCCAATCTTATGATCCATCCCCTTACACAACGCAAATTGCCGCAGAAATATCCGATTTACCCCTGGCCGATTTGCCTGAGTTTGATAAACCAAAACGCTATCCTCGCGTTACCCAATATGCCCTTTATTGTGCGCACGCGGCCATTACACAAGCTGGATTGACACCTGATGAACTCCGCCATACCGCCACTTATATTGGCACCAGCCTGGGCGGAACACCAGAGCTTGAATCTGCCTACAAGCTCTTTTATACGCAAGGTTGGAAAAAAGTTCCGCCGCTGTCCGTTATTCGTGGCATGCCCAATTCAGTTGCCAATCATGTTGCAATTGCTTTTGGTTTGGGTGGACAAAACTCGACGATATCCAATGCCTGCGTGTCGTCGGCTGAGGCAATTGGTAACGCTTACCAACACATCAAACAAGGACGATGCGCGGTTGCAGTGTGTGGTGGCACTGAGTCGCTCGTCTGGGAAACCATGATGGCCGCCTGGTGTAAATTACGCGTGATGTCAACGCAAAATGATACACCCCAACTAGCGAGCCGCCCCTTCGATAAAAATCGTGATGGCATGGTAATGGCCGATGGTGCTGGAATTCTCATTTTAGAGGACCTAGAGCATGCGCTTGCGCGAGGTGCAACAATTCACGCAGAAATTATTGGTTTTGGCTCTAGCTGTGATGCATTTCACGTCACCGCTCCGCATTCGGCGGGCCAAGTGCGCGCCATTCATGCAGCACTTGATGATGCCCGGGTCGGCATTAGTGACATACAATACATCAATGCGCACGGAACCGGCACAGTGCTTAATGATCTAGCCGAAACAGCTACCATTAAACAAGTCTTTCATGATTATGCGTATAACATTCCGATCAGTGCGCAAAAAGCCATGACCGGACACGCGATTGGTGCCGCAGGAGCTATGGAAATAATTGCGACCACCTTAAGCATGCAACATGCGCTGTTATTACCCACCATTAATTTACATCAACGCGATCCTGATTGTGATTTAGACTATATTCCCCATACCGCACGAACAAAACAAATTGATATCGCTTTATCAAATCATTTTGCGTTTGGTGGGGCCAATGCCGCACTGGTGCTGAAACGTTATTAGCTATACCTAATGTTGCTAATTCAGGCTATGATTGGCGCATGATACAACCCAATGGAACCCGGTTATGCACGCTTCGTTAAAAGAAATTGCCCGTTTAGTCAACGGTGTAGTCATTGGTGATGAGTCAATATCAATTACGGCCCTTTCACCCATTGACAATATCCTGCCCAACGCACTCATTTTTGCCGAAGGCGCTGATAATTTACGGCGCGCTGAGCAGTCCTCTGCCGCCGCCGTCCTGGTGGCAAACGTGGGTGTGAGCATGAACAAACCCGTCATTCAAGTGAGTCATCCCTTTTTAACCTTCATTCAGTTACTCGATCACTTTTACCCACCCCAATCACCGCTCCGTTCAATTCACCCTACGGCGGTCATCGATCCGGCAGCACGTTTAGGCAACAATCTGTCCATAGGTCCTTATGTCGTGATCCAAGCCAACGCACAAATTGGTGACAATTGTGTGATCAAAAGTCATGTGCACATTGGCCACGGCGTACAAATAGGTCAGGGAACCACACTACACCCACACGTTACCATTTACGATAAATGCATCCTCGGACAACGCGTTTGTGTTCATGCATCAACAGTCATTGGTTCCGACGGTTTTGGCTATACGTTAGCCGATGGTCAGCACATGAAAGTTCCTCACGTAGGCAACGTCATCATTGAAGATGATGTAGAAATTGGTGCCAATACGGTTATCGATCGTGCAACGATTGGTTCAACCAGCATTGGTGAAGGCACCAAAATTGATAATTTGGTGCAAATTGCCCACTCGGTTAAAATTGGTAAACATAATATTTTATGTGCATTTACGGGCATCGCGGGCAGTTCAAGCAGTGGCAATCATGTCGTGTTTGCCGCAAACGTTGGGGTTAGTGATCACGTACGTATCGATGACGGCGTTATTCTAGGAGCACGAGCTGGAGTGCCACCAAAAAAACACCTCAAACAAGGAAATATTTATTTAGGTAGTCCTGCTCGTCCTAAAGACAAAGCAATAGAGCAAG
>DAIDLK010000002.1 GCA_027449525.1 Legionellaceae bacterium
GCTCCGCTATTTCGCATGGAGGCGATACAGCACCATCAACACCAACAATTGGGTTCCGTTTCGATTAATATTCCAGTGCAAGTCAAGCTGTTGATTCTTGCTTGTACGCTGTTTGTCATAGGCTCGATGTTGTTTGCCGCATGGGCTGAGTTCTCTGAACATTGTTTGGTGAGAGGCTACTTGAATGTTCTTCCGCATGGTGCGAGGGTTTATGCCATGCAACCGGGGGTCATCTCTGCGCGATACGTGGTGGAGGGTGATGCGGTTAAACGCGGCGATCGTCTGTATCGGGTGAACCGTTTGCTCGTTGGGCAGCTTGCGTTAGCCAAACAACCAGAGTGGCGCTTGTTAAAGCAACAGCAACGTGCTTTACGTAGTGCATTGGCTGAAAAAAAACAGGAAGTTATTAAGCACCAGGCTCTTTACAGCCAGCACTACGTGACACGCGCTGTTTTGCAAACGCACCAAGATGAATTGGCGGCGGTGTCGTGGCAATTAAGCCAAATTGCGGTTGAATTGATTCACTACCAACAAACACATACTGAAGTGGTGCGAGCGCCCATTGATGGAGTGGTAACTGATGTACTCGGTGTTGTTGGGCAACGTGTGCAGCCGACATCGTTCTTATTAAGCATTACGCCCCACCACGCACAACCGTTTGCTGAGCTATTGGTCCCAGCGGCTTTCATGCGTTTTGTGGTGCTAGGGAAGTCAATCGCGTTACGTTATGATGCTTATCCTTATCAGCACTATGGTACGGCACCTGCGGTTATTGAGCAGATTAGTCAAACCATGTTAACGGATGCTGAAGAGCAAAAGCCCATTCGCTTAGGTATGCCATATTATAAAGTGCTAGCTAGGTTAACGGGATCAGCCATAGCTTTACCGCAAAATATGACGTTTACGGCAGTTATTCCCGGATCGCGCAAAACCTTATGGCGCTGGGTTTTTGAACCGATGTTAGTTTCTTTCAATGAGTCAGCATGAGCGAATCATTCTTACAGTGGTCCACTAAACCTCGGCGCACACTGCCGGTTGTTTTGCAAAACGAACTGGCCGAATGCGGGCATGCTTGCTTGGTCATGGTGAGTTGCTTTTGGGGGAATTCACTCAATTTAGCCCAATTAAGGTGTCGGCATCAGCCTTCACTGCAAGGCATAACGCTCCGTCAACTAGTGGATTTATTCGCTCAGTATGGTTTTTCCGCGCGCGCGCTGCAGGTGCCTTTGACGGAACTACGATACGTGCGCACTCCGGCTGTGTTGCACTGGAACATGAATCATTTTGTGGTATTAAAGCAGGTGAAAAAAAACTCTGTTGTGATTCATGATCCAGCGTTTGGCTTGCGCAAGTGTTCCATGGACGAGGTATCGCGCTCGTTCACGGGTGTGCTGCTTGAAATTAGTTTAGAACGTTCCGTGGTAGAGCCCCTGACCCACACTCGCTTGAGCCTACCGCGTTTGTTATGTACGGTTGTTGGTTTGCCTTCTACATTACTCTGGCTTTTATTATCCTCTCTTTGCTTGGAGCTCCTAAGTTTAGTGAATCCGCTCTTCACCCAGCACGTGATTGATCATGTTGTTGCGTCTGGCGACATAGTGCACCTGGTTTATTTAGTCTGCGGTTGTTCGTTCTTGATGTTGATGCATGCATTGACTGAATGGCTGCGTGGAAAAACTAGTTTGTATTTATCCATGCAGTTAACGGAACAACTGTCGGCAGGGTGTATGCGTCACTTATTGCGGTTGCCGTCAGAATTTTTTGCTGCACGTCGTCGCGGTGATATTCAATCAAAAATGCAAGCTATTCACGATATCCAGCGTAAGGTAGGCACTGAATGTATTCATACCCTACTTGATGGGGGAATGGCAGTACTCACGCTCTTAGTGATGTCTGTCTATAGCCCATTTTTAACCGCTGTTGTAGCAAGCGCCTTGGTATTGTACGTAGGATTACGCGCCGGTTCTTATCATGCATTACAACAGCACACCGCTACCTCGATTCACCAGCACGCAAAAGTTGCTTCAGTGTTTCTTGAGTCGATTCAAGCAATTACGCCGATTAAGTTGTTTTTAAAAGAGTCGGTACGTTTTAATCAATGGCATAATGCTAGTATTGATGCGTTGAATGCGGATATTCGTGTCGCTAGCAAGCAATTAATTTACCAGGTTGGTCAGCAATGGTTGTTTAGTATGGAACATCTTGCGGTGGTTTGTTTTGCCGCGCTGGGCGTGATGGCTAATCGCTTGTCGATAGGGATGTTGTTGGCTTTTTTAGGTTATCGGCAGTTGTTGGTGAGTAAAACACTGTCGTTTGTGCAACACCTGTTTGATTACCGCTTGTTGTCAATTCAATTGAATCGTTTGAGCGATATTGTATTACATCCTGCTGAAGTGATTAGCACTGGGCGTGGCGTAGTGGATGAACTACGCGGGCAATTGTCATTACATCACGTTTCTTTTCAATACGATACGTTCTCACCGTGGGTTGTCAACCAGCTGGATTTAACCATTCATGCCGGTGAAAAAGTCGTGTTAGTTGGACCGTCTGGCTGCGGTAAATCCACTGTATTAAAACTCCTGATGGGGTTGATTCAACCAACTAGCGGCGAGTTACGTCTTGATGATCAACCCTTAACCGACTTCGGGCTGAAAAATTATCGCCAGGCACTAGCGGCAGTACTGCAAGATGATGCGCTGCTTAGTGGTTCGATTGCCGATAATATTTGTTTTTTTGACCCAACCGTGGACCACGAGTGGCTGTATACGGTAGCCCATTGGTGCGGCATGCATGATAGCATTCGTCGTTTAAGTATGGGTTACGAAACATTCGTGGGAGACATGGGTTCTAGTTTATCCGGCGGACAGAAGCAACGTTTATTATTGGCGCGTGCACTGTATAAAAAACCCAAAATTTTATTTTTAGACGAAGCCACCAGCCACTTGGACGCAGAGAATGAGCGCGCTATTAATCGAACGCTGGCTGGGCTAAATATTACTCAAGTGATTGTAGCGCACCGTGCCGAAACCATTAAAATGGCTGATAGGGTGATTACCTTGGCGTAGTTGGTATATCATTGAGTCATGCTTGCAAAAAATCAAATAAATTTCATTCATCTCGACAACATCATCGTGCAGGTGACGCGAAAGCCAATAAAGCACTTGATTTTGCGCGTTGATCCACCGGACGGTGAGGTTAGACTCAGCGCCCCGCACGCCGTCTCACTTTCTGACATTGAGCGGTATTTATGGTCCAAACACGCGTGGATTCGGCAGCATTGCGAGAGGTTACAACGCCAGCCAGTGTTGCCAGTGTGGGATCAACAAGCATTTTATGCTTGTGTGCCCGATTTAATTGCGCATTGGCAAGTCATCATGGAGGTGCAGGTTGCCGCCTGGGGTATTAAAGCGATGAAAACGCGTTGGGGAAGTTGCAATCCGCGCGCAAAACGAATTTGGCTGAATCGACACCTGATTGACAAACCCAAAGCCTGTTTGGAATATGTTTTGGTGCACGAGATGGTGCATTTGCTCGAGGCAAGTCATAATAGGCGATTTTATGCATTAATGGATCACTTTTTGCCTGAGTGGAGAACATGCCAGAGTTACCTGAAGTAGAAACGACCCTACGTGGCTTACTACCGCACGTGCAGGGTGTGTGCATTGAACGAGCGATTGTGCGTCAGCCCCATTTGCGTTGGCCTATTCCTGAGGATTTGTCAGATTGGTTAGCTGGCCAACGCATTACCAGTGCGGTACGGCGTGGAAAATACTTGATTTTTTCTCTAACGCGCGGTCACTTGTTGTTGCATCTTGGCATGTCAGGGCGGTGGCGCGTATTGCAAGAAAATAGCGCGCCCGCCAAGCATGATCACGTGGATATCGTGTTATCCACTGGCTGTGTGTTGCGTTACACGGATCCACGCCGTTTTGGGGCAATTTTGACCACCACCGAACCGTTAGCGCAACATCGTTTGTTGCGGCATTTAGGTGCCGAACCATTAACTGCCGCATTTAACCCGCAGGCGTTACACCAGTTGGCTCAGGGCAGGCGCATAGCGATTAAGCCGTTGATTATGGATCACACGGTCGTGGTGGGGGTTGGGAATATTTATGCTACGGAAGCGTTGTTCATGGCAGGTATTCATCCGGCCATGCCGGCAGGTCTATTATCACTTGCTCAAGCCGAGCGATTAGTTGCCGCCATTCAAGCGATTTTAGCGAGTGCTATTGCCGAGGGCGGTACGACCCTGAATGACTTTTTATCCAGTGATGGAAAGCCGGGCTATTTTGCCCAGCAACTCAAAGTGTATGGACGCAAAGGTCAACCTTGCGTCATTTGTCATTCTCCCCTGCAATCTTGTACACTGGGTCAACGGGGTACCGCATTTTGTGGCACCTGCCAAATTCAGGATGAAGGGATTGAGAACGCTCCTTGTCGTTAGTTGCGTCATGGTGTCAACCCTATTGTGGCGGTATTTTCCTGACGCCCGCCCGCCAATAACCCAAACGACACAAGCCTTCGAGCAGCAGTTATCCGTCCCGGCGTATCGTGCAATGCAAGCCGTCTTGGTGGCGGCTGAAAAAAATCGCATGGAGCACAATCAGATTGTCACGCTCATCGACTACTCCTTGCCAGCGAATCAGAAACGCTTGTGGGTGTTTGATTTAAGCACACAACAGGTGTTGTTCCACACCTACGTTTCACACGGCATCAATTCAGGTGCACTGCACACCACGCGTTTTTCCAATCGTTACAACAGTAAGTCGAGTAGCATGGGGGTTTACCGCACGCAAAAAACCTACCGGGGCCGTGAGGGGTTAACGCTGAAATTACAAGGACTGGATCCAGGCTTTAACGACAATGCCGAGAATCGTGCCATTGTGATGCACGGTGGCTGGTACATGGATGAGGCGTTTATTCATAAGTACGGACGCTCAGGCCGCAGTTGGGGTTGCCCCGCGTTGCCATTGACGGTATCGAGTGATCTGATCAATACCATCAAAGATAATGCGTTGTTAATTATCTACTATCCGGATAAAAAATGGTTTTCCCATTCTAAATTTTTGCAAGACGATGCGTTTTTTGCTGAACAAGCTGCCAGCATTGACGACCCTACAGGCCTTGTTGAGGAAGAGCCGGAACGTGGTGCGGTGTTGTTAGCTAATCTTAACCCGTTGCTTTCACATAAAATGGACGAGGCAATTTTAGCCCTACCTGCAGAGGCTTATCAACACCAATTTGCGCAAGCACCGCCACTATCTCGCATGTTACGGCGTCAAATTCATCAGAAGGAATACATTGCCATCAGTCCGGAGGAGCTCACGCGACTCAACGGGCAATGGGCTGATTTGTGTTTTGTGGTGCCGACACTGCGCATGGAACGCGGCTACTATTTAACCGAAATGAAAATTATTGATTTAGGTGCTATTCAATCCATCGACCAACAGCAAGGCACCGTAGTGCACTTAGCCAATAACCGTGCGGTGGTGTTGCGCACCAGTCAACAATTTATTCGCTGGTTAGGTCTGTGATGCCTCGTTTGCGATGCCGTGCTGTTGCAAAAAAGCATCAAGGGTGGCATCGCGACCACGAAACTGACGGTACGATTCAGCCGCTGGCCGCGTGCTGCCCACGGCAAGAATTTCCTGCAAGAGGGCTTGTCCAACCGTTGCATTAAGTATTCCCTCGGTTTCAAAGCGTGCGAATGCATCGCTAGACAATACTTCGGCCCAGAGGTAACTATAGTAACCAGCTGCGTAGCCGCCAGCAAAAATATGGCTAAAGCTTTGTGGCAAACGGTTATTGGGATAGGTGGGCACAACGCGCGTGCGTTGTTGTACCCTTGCGAGTACGTCAGTCATTGCCTGGTTTGGATCGTTGGTTGAATTGGGATCCAGTAAATGCACTTCAAAATCAAAGAGGGCTAATTCGAGTTGGCGCATTAAGCTCATTGCGGCTTGGAATTGTTTTGAAGTCAGCAAAGCGCTTAATAAGGGTGCAGGCAACGTTTCGCCGTTGCTCACATGCGCTGAGAGTAAGCTGAGTCCTTCAGCGGTCCAGGCCCAATTTTCTAGTAGCTGGCTGGGCAACTCAACGGCATCCCATTCCACCCCGTGCAATCCAGACGCGTGAAAATAGTCAACCTCAGTTAAAAGATGATGCAGGCAGTGCCCCATTTCATGTAACAAAGTGATCACCTCATCGTGAGATAAAGTAGCAGTGCCTGTTGGGGCGGTATTAGCGAAATTACACGTCAGCGTTGCAATTGGTAATTGCACTCGGCCATCGGCGAGTTGTCGGCGACTTTGCAGGCTATCCATCCAGGCGCCACTGCGCTTATTGGCTCTGGCGAAGAGGTCGCAATAGAGATAGCCCATGAGTTGCTGTTGTCGATTCAGCAGTGCATAGCAGCGCACTTCAGCATGCCAGGTATCGCATGGTTCAGTCATCTCGCGTAACTCAATCGCAAAAAGAGTTTGTAGCAGTGATTGCACGCCTTGCATTACGCGAGCTAGAGGGAAGTAAGCGCGGATTTGCTCGTCATCGATTTGATGTTCGTGTTGTTTTTTCAATTGTGCAACGTAAGCGATATCCCATGGGGACAGCGAGTCAAGCTGGCAATGCGTTTGCGCAAATTGACGAAGCGATTCAAATTCATGTTGTGCTTGGGGTTTTGCGCGATGCAACAGATCCGATAAGAAACCCAGTACTTGGGTTGATGATGCGGCCATTTTAGTGGCCAGAGAGTAATCGGCGTAGTGCGCAAAGCCGAGTAACAGCGCTCGTTCGTGGCGTAAGGTGAGAATTTCAGTTAACACGGGTGTGTTGTCAAATTGTCCGGCATGGGGCCCTCTATCGGATGCGCGGGTGGCATATGCCTGATAAAAGGTTTCACGTAACGCACGGTCTTTGGCGTACGTCATGATGGCCAAATAGGTGGGATAACTTAACTGCAGTAGCCAGCCAGGCTCCTGATTGTTGGTCGCTGCACGTTGTGCTTCGTCGATAATGTGTGTTGGAAGGCCCGTGAGGCGCGCTGGGTCAGTAATCGACAAGGAAAAAGCGGCCTCTGCATCCAGCAGGTTGTGCTCAAATTGATTAGCTAATTCACTCAGACGGGCATCGATAGCTTGTAAGCGTTGCTTTTCGGTGGTGTTTAAGTTGACGCCGGCTAACTTAAAATCACGCAGCTTGTCGTGAATAATTTTTCGTTGCGCGGGATTGAGCGTGGTTTGCTCAAGGCTTGCAATAGCGTTATACAAATTAGTATGTTGACTAAGCTCTGATTCATGGGCCGACAACAGCGGTAAGCAGGCGTCAAAGCAATCGCGTAAACGAGTGCTATCAAGTACCGCATGCAGGTGGGATAACGGTGACCAAAAGCACTCGAGCGCGTTGTCCAGTTCCTCCAAGGGAGCGATTAGGTTCTGCCAATTCCAGTGCGTAGCGGATTGCAATAATTGATTAATATGTGTTCGTTGGGATTGCAGTAGGTGTTCTAATTGTGTGGGGTAGACCGTTAAATCAAGGTTGGAAAACTGGGGTAAGTGATGCATACGAAGGCTCCTGGTGGGGGTGGGGTGGCTGGAATAAACGGTGTCTACGAAGATCGCTCAAATTTTCGGGTGGGCGTGCGGCCTGCACGCGCTTGCCTTCAATGGCCATGAGGGTCGAGGCACCTAATGCGGCTAGTGCACCCAATACGGGCAGTATGGGATTAAAAGCCACTACCACCGGTAGTAGGGTTAAAATCGCTAGCACTAAAATTAGATTATTCCACAACGCCAGTCCATGGAAACGGTATTCATAAGCGCGTCGTGCGCGTAATACGCTCAGGTATTCTGGGTTGGGTGAGATGTTGCCTTGGAAAACGCCGTGCTGGTATTCATTTTCCAACCAATTCAGTCGGCTTAACTCCAAGCCAGCGCGCACCATGATCGTGGCTAAATCAAAAAATTGCAAAACAATCGTCAACACGAGACGATAGGGCATCAATGAGCCAACCAACACAAAGCAAGTGAGGATGCCGCTGATAAACCACATTAAATCATTGCTGACCTCAAAACCGCGGCGATGCAAATTAAGCTGTGCGATGAGGCGAGTGCCAAACGGTAATTTTCGCTCCCGTTCAGGCATCCAAGGATTAGGGATAGTATGTTTTAGTAATATCAATAAATTAACACTGAGGCGTGGGATGAAAAAAGCCCAACCTAAATAAAGAAAGAAAGGACCAAGTACTGGCTCTAAGGCATTGATCCAAGGATGAAACAGTCGAAAAGATTGGAGCAAGAGTGCGTAGGTGGTGAGGCGCCTTAGCCGAAGTGCGACCAAGCGATACCAATTCGCGCTGGTCATGTAACTGCGAATTGAATGCAAAAGGTTGGTGGTTGGAAGCAGTGTCAGGTCGGGTTCACTGGCAAAGGCAGGGTATTGCTGGCGCAGGAGGCGACGCAGCAAACTTTGATCGTGGCGTAATTGATTGATATCTTGTGTTTCATCCAGAAAACAATAGGTTTGTTCAAGTAATTCGGCAAGCACGAGGGTCGCCTCTAGTTCTTCCAGCAGTTGAGGTTTGGGCGTTGACGGTTTGTTGGCAAGAGTTAATAAGTAGTTACATTGCACACGGTAAAGTGCCATCCAACGGGGGCGATTATTAATTACCTCAACCCAGAAAGGCATCGATTGACGGTTTAATTGCTGAGAAAAAGACCAGGTGGCCAACTTACGATGAAATGGCTGCTTCGGGAAGTGAGGGATACTTGCCGGTAATTGTTGCAATATTACTGCCATTTTTGTAACTTATTTGTCTAAAATTTTGCTATTATAGCACAGCTGATGTGAATTTAGGCTATAGTTTATGGTAATAGTACCAGGAGATACTGATGTTGATGGCGAACCTGCAACAAAAACTACACAGTTTACTTGCAGAGTCTTCACCGCCATTAGTTGAAAATGCCAGTTTGCAGCAACAATTAGCCTCGGCGTGGCAATCTCGCCAATTGGAGCGTTTAAACACTACTCCTGCTGCGCCGACCAAGTTATTCCTTTCATTCAAGGATGAACAAGATTTGTCCCAACTTAAACATACTATTTCGCCAGACTGTTTTAAAATACTAGCTACGCAGCAATACCGCACTAAAATAGCCGAAGGCCGCACGGAGGATCATTCGGCAAATAGCATTGCCACATTGTTTAAATAAAAAACTAAGTGTATAATGCTGGCTTTTCACTGTTGAGTGAGTGGCTTCATGAATCGAATTTATTATTGGCAAGGCGCTGAGGGTAATACCGCTCTGCTCTCAGAGCATCGTGACACCATAGCAAGGCTTTTAACGGGTGACTACCCTGCGGCTGATCTAGAAAAATTAAAAGGTAATCATCGTCACAGTGTCTATAGCTTCAGATTAAACGACGCACATCGCTTATTGTTCACTACCCGGAGGGTGCAAGGTAGGGATTATTTGCATGTTCTTGAGCTTGTAGCGAATCATGACTATCAAAAAAGTCGTTTCAAACGACCGGCTGTTTTGCGTAATTACCTGGATAAACAAATCACAGAAGATGTTTCGGCTGAATTTGAATCTCTAACTTCCTTTCATGAAAAACCACGGTTTGAAGCGCCTGCTGATCCATCGGAGATACAACCTATTCCGCTTGATTATTTTAATCAGCAATTTATCCAGGTTGACGAAGAACAGGAACATATCATTAATCAACCGTTGCCACTCATTATTAACGGTGTTGGCGGTTCAGGAAAAACTTATCTCGCCTTAAAGTTTCTTCAACAGTATGTTCGTGATTACGCAGGCAATGAGCCAGCCCGCCTTCTTTACGTTACCAAAGAGGTTACTTTGGTAAACACCATGAAACGGCATTGGTTTCTTTTAACCGAAACAACCTCGAGTGCGGTCCAAGTGGAGTTCCAGACCTATGAACAACTGTTAGCCAAATTTATAAAGTTTGAGCCATTACCGACGGAGCAACACCACTATCAAGCCTGGCTAAGCACCCAAAAAAAGTCCAGTTTATCCCTCGATGATCAAACGCAATTCCATGAGTTTCGAATTTGTGCCGCATACACGCAAGAGCAGTATGTAGCCCTTGGTGAGCATCAATCCACACTGCCTGTAGACCAACGGGCTCATTTATATAGTCAATATCAGGCGTACCAAGCCTACTTGGAGCATCATCATCTGGTTGATCCAATGGTTTATTCGCTGGCCGAAAGCCCAATTTATGCACGAATTGTCGTTGACGAAGCACAAAATCTTTCGTTGCAGCAATTACGCACGCTGCATGGCCTAGCCATGCATCACGCCATTCTTTATTGCATGGATCCACAGCAGAACTTGATGGATCAATTGCCAATCAGGGTATTACTGCAACAGTTGCATTGGCTGGGCGGGCGCACATTACTTACTTTTCCTCTGAATCGCACGTATCGCTGTCCAGAAAATATTACCAAGATGGTCAACACGTTATTACGTGCAAAACACCACATACTGGGTAAAATTGATAAAAATGAAACAAAAGCGTTGCTCACCAGTGACCAACATACCGACCCCGGAACGGTGGTTTTTGCAACTAAAAATAGCTTGTTGGGTCACCGTGACATCCTGCAACGCAACAAAACCAACCATTTTGCCGTAATCACTCACTCGCACTTAGTAGACGAAGCGATACGTTTGTTTGACACACCGCTCGTGTTTAGCGTCGAGCAAATTCAAGGGTTTGAATACCAAACGGTTATTGTTTATCAATTGCTCTCTGACCCTCTGTCACAGTCCTACCTTAAAATGGTGCACCAACCACTGATGAACATTGATAATGACCGTCGCACTCTATCAACAAAACATGCCCATCATGACCTCGCACCCTGGTTTAATCGACTGTATACCGCCTACACTCGTGCGCAAAACACGTTGCTAATCTGCGAGGACGCAGCGCCTAATAAAAATGGGTTAATACGATTACTGCAAACCACTATCCACAATCAAGCGGTAACCGCCGCTCTTCCGTTAAGTACCCCAGATACTAATTGGCAGGCGGAAGCAGAAAATCAACAAGCCAAAGGTAATAGTGAGATTGCAACCCGGATTCGCGATCGTTACTTGATGACGACAACCAAGCAGACAAGTGCGCCATCGGTTGCAACAAACCAGAAAAAAAGTAAGCACAAACCCAAACCACCACCGTCAACCGAAGCACAAATCAAAGCACGCGATATCTTTCAGCGCTTTAGCGAAAAAGGTTTGATTAGTAACTGGGTGAAGCAACCGGATTTCATTACCACATTGTTTGATGCGCCTATCAGCTTCACGCATGAAGCACCGCAACCTCTTTTTCACCACATCATCCAATCCCCGAGCCACCTGACTCGCTTTGCCTTTGCCTTGGGGGTGCCTTCCTTAGCGTTTGTTACCCCGGATTTCATACAGCGCGCGATTGCTTGCCCCTCTTTACCCCATTTGGTGGTTGAAAAATTAATGCAGCACCTGTTGTTGCACACACCGAGCGCTCTTAAAACGTTAGAAATTAGAAATTGGCTGGGTCTGCAGCTTACTTATGAGCGACTACTCGCTGTTTTGCAAACAGCTTGCAAAACCAATGATGACTGCCTCATTGTTGTGACAACACTGTTGCACTACGAGTTTCACTTTGCATTGAACACGAACGATTTGGCACAAATTTTGCAGGTTATGCATTCACAAACGTCCACCACACTCCTCTGGCAATTGGCTCGCACCGACAGTGGTCGTATTAAAACCCTGTTAGAGGATGTTCCTGATCTGTTCCAGAGCATTCCAACACAAGCTTGGGCATGGGCCGTGACCAAACCAGTTGATTCCCCGCATAACGCGGCCACAAGTAACGCAGTCCAGTTGTTACTGGCTCAATCGATTCCTGATCTAGAGTTCGTTATGCGCGAGCTGCGCGATGTAAGCGTCGAGCAGAAACGCTCGTTGTTTGAGATCATGAAACCAAGTTTGGTGAATCAGGTGACAGACAGTCAAGTACTGGGTAAAATGACGCTAGCTTTTTTTCTATCAAACGACCAATTCCACGATCTGTTCCGCCTGGTTCGTCAAAATTTACCGCAATTGATTACTAGTGCTGAGGCGTTGTCTGATCTCATGCATTATCTTAATTTAGAGCAACGTGATATCGTGTACATGCTCATTCAAGACCAATGGCTAGACTGGATCACTAGTGCTCATACAGTCGGGTTGCTCCTGCGGTATGCGACCAATCGGCAACGCGAAACGTTATTGACAGCAATTAACCATCGTTTACTTGAGTTAATCAACTGTCCAGACGACGTACCAGATTTGTTATGCCATCTTAACTTTGACGATTGTTACCAACTGTTTTCCACCATTAATAAAAATTTACCTGAATTTATTGACCATGCCTTTTATTTTGGTTTTTTATGGCGTGGTCTTAATGAAGAACAATGCCGCGTTGTTCTAATGATCCTTGAACCATTTTTGCCGCAATGGATTCAAGATACGGATGATTTATTCCAGGTGTTGCCCAGCCAAGCAACAGCGCGCCGAGAACTCTTACTCGCACTCAAAGAACATCATTTGTTGAGCTTAATGCCCACGGCACGTGCTGTTGGTCGGGTATTTCGTGAGTTAACTTTTGCCGAGTGTGCTGACGTGCTCGCGGCCATTCAACCTTATTTATCAAAGCTTGTGAACGGGTTGTCGGATGTGTTTGAACTACTTTTTTATCTCAACTCCGAGCAACGCGAGGTGGTTTTATATTCGATAAAGCTGGACCAATGGGCTCAATGGATACAAACAGAGGAAGACGTTTACCCCTTACAAGGCATTCTTTCGCCTGATTGGTATCAAACCATCAAGTCTCAAGCGCCGTCTTCTGGCTTGTTGAATAAAGGCTTCTGAGCGATAATATAGCCCGGTTGGGTTTTGTTAGCGTGATGGGTGTGCCTTCTTTGCAAGAATTAGCGTTAGCGGTGCGGATGTTAAGTATCGATGCAGTGTTCAATGCCCAGTCGGGGCATCCGGGTATGCCGCTAGGCATGTCGGATATTGCCACTGTGTTGTGGAAAAAATTTTTGCGGCATAACCCGAGTAATCCCCATTGGTTCAATCGTGATCGCTTTGTGTTGTCGAACGGGCATGGTTCGATGTTGTTGTATGCGTTGCTGCATTTAACCGGCTATCCAGTCAGCCTGGATGATTTAAAACAATTTCGTCAATTGCATTCTAAAACGCCAGGTCATCCGGAGTATCAAGAAACGCCTGGGGTAGAAACGTCCACGGGTCCATTAGGGCAGGGTTTCGCGAATGCGGTGGGTATGGCGTTGGCGGAAAAAATCTTAGCCGCACAATTCAATCGTCCAGAACATGCGCTGGTTGATCACTTCACCTATGTGTTTGTTGGGGATGGCTGCCTTATGGAAGGCATTTCGCATGAAGTAGCCTCATTAGCGGGCACTTGGCAATTGGGTAAATTGATTGTGTTTTATGACAGTAACGGCATCTCAATTGATGGAAATATCCGTGGCTGGTTTAGTGAGGATGTAGCTGCCCGCTTTCGTGCCTACCACTGGCAGGTAATTGATGGCTTAGATGGCCATGATGCTGCTGCCATTGAGCAGGCAATAGTCCAAGCACGTGGAGATACGATACGACCGAGTTTACTGGTCTGTCACACCGTCATTGGTCAGGGCTCATTAGTCGAGAACTCAGAAAAAGCACACGGGTCATCCTTAACTAGCGAGGATATCCAGCAATTGCGAGAAAAATCGGCATGGCCTTATCCGCCGTTTGAAATTCCCCCTACCATTTTGCAGGCCTGGAGTGCGTTGGAGCTGGGTCAACAACAAGAGCGGGCTTGGTTGCATATTGGTTGTGCTTATCAAGCGCAGTACCCTGATGATTATCAGGAGTTTTTGCGACGTATTAATGGTGATTTACCCGATGATTGGTTGCTTGAGTCCGAACGGCTGATAGCGCAATGCCGAGAACAATCCGCCGCAATGGCCACCCGGAAAGCCTCACAACAGTGTCTCGAGTTTTTTGCCCCACGGCAGCCCGAATTACTGGGTGGCTCCGCTGATTTAACCGAATCAAATAATACCAATTGGTCAGGCAGTGTCGCGTTTAGCGCTGAAACGGCTCATGCCAATTACCTGCATTATGGTGTGCGTGAGTTTGGTATGTCGGCTATTATGAATGGGCTAGCCTTGCATGGCGGTTTTATTCCTTATGGCGGCACGTTCTTAGTATTCAGTGATTATGCGCGCAATGCTGTGCGCTTAAGCGCACTGATGCGCCAGCGCGTGATTTATGTTTACACGCATGATTCAATTGGCTTGGGCGAAGATGGTCCAACGCATCAACCCATTGAACAGATCACCGGGTTGCGTGTGACGCCGAACACAGCCGTTTGGCGTCCGGCCGATTGTTTTGAAACAGCCGTGGCTTGGCAGCAAGCACTATTGCGCCATCATGGGCCAAGTTGTTTGTTGTTGTCCCGCCAAGCATTGCCTGGTCTATTGCATGCATCGAATACTACTCAAGACGTGCAACGCGGTGGGTATATTTTGGTGGATGTCCCAGACCCCCTCGGTGTGATGATAGCGACAGGCTCTGAAGTGTCACTAGCGGTAGCAGCAGCCAGCTTATTAGCCAAAGAAGGGCTTGCGGTGCGTGTGGTGTCCATGCCGTGTGTTGAGTATTTTTTACAAGCCGACTTAGCGTACCAGCAGCACGTGTTACCTGAGGCAATTCGGGTGCGACTAGCCGTTGAAGCGGGTGCTACTGCGTATTGGTACCGATTTGTGGGGCTAGACGGGGCAGTGATTGGACTGGATCAGTTTGGCTTATCAGCACCAGGTCCGGCCGTTTATCAAGCCATGGGCATTACGGTTGCGGCGATAGCCGACCGGATGCGCCAATTAATTCGTGGGAGAGGGTGATGAGCATACGAGTAGCAATTAATGGTTATGGGCGAATTGGTCGTTGTATCTTGCGGGCAATTATTGAAAATAAGCGGCAAGACGAATTCAATGTGGTGGCCATTAACGACTTATCCGGTATTGAAACAACGGCGCATTTAACGCGTTACGATTCCACGCATGGGCGATTGAATGGTTCCGTTGTCGTCGATGGCACGCATTTAATCGTGAATGGTCATCCGATCGAAGTCACGTCGGATCGAAATCCCGCGTTGTTACCCTGGGAACGTTTAGGGATCGATTTGGTGTTCGAGTGCACCGGGCATTTTACGCAGCGTGAAGCAGCCGCATTGCATTGCATGGCGGGGGCCAAAAAAGTATTGATTTCTGCCCCTGGAAGTGACGTCGATGCCACCGTGGTATTTGGTGTGAATCACACGGTGCTTACAGCAGCCGATGCCATTGTGTCGAACGCGTCGTGCACCACCAATTGTTTGGCAGTTATCGCGCAACCATTGCATGCAGCCCTCGGTATCCAGTATGGACTGTTGGATACGATTCATGCTTATACTAAAGATCAGTTGTTATTAGACGGTAGTCACCGTGATTTACACCGTGCGCGCTCCGCGACTCAATCGATTATTCCAACGAAAACTGGGGCGGCTAAAGCGGTTGGCTTGGTTTTACCGGCACTCGCTGGTAAACTGGATGGATTCGCGATGCGTGTGCCAACGTTAAATGTATCGGTGATTGATTTTACCTGTGTCACACAACAGACCACCACGGTGGATGAAGTGAACAATATCATGCGTCGAGCCGCCAGTGAGGTATTGCACATTAATTCGGAGCCCTTGGTTTCCTGTGATTTTAATCACTACCCCGCTTCAGCGGTGTTTGATACGACGCAGACTCGGGTGTTAGGACCTTTGATTAAAGTAGTTGCCTGGTATGATAACGAATGGGGTTTTGCTAATCGTATGCTGGATACAGCGTGTTACATGATGAGCCTTTAAGGAACGACAATGACGATGATCAAAATGACGGATTTAGACCTAAAGGGTAAACGAGTGCTGATTCGGGAAGATTTTAATGTTCCAATCAAAGACGGCATGATCATGAGTGATCAGCGTTTAGAAGCTGGTTTGCCAACGTTGATGCAAGCGTTACAAGCTGGAGCCGCGGTTATGGTGCTGTCCCATCTTGGTCGTCCTGAAGAAGGTGGCTTTGATCAGCGCTATTCCCTCAAACCGGTGGCCGATTACCTGGCCAATCGTTTGGATTATCCAGTGCGGCTGGTGACTGACTACCTCAATGGGGTTGATGTTCAGGTAGGCGAATTAGTGGTTTGCGAAAACGTGCGATTTAATGTGGGTGAGAAAGCCAATGATGCGGACTTAGCTAAACAGTTGGCGGCATTGTGTGATGTGTTTGTGATGGACGCCTTTGGTACGGCACACCGTGCGCATGCTTCAACTTATGGAGTGATTCAATACGCCCCGATCGCGGCGGCTGGACCTTTATTAGTGCGTGAGCTTGACGTGTTGCAGCACGTACTAAGGTCACCTGAAAGACCTATTCTCGCGGTTGTTGGTGGTGGTAAAGTGTCGTCTAAATTATCCCTTTTACGCCAATTAGTGACGCGCATGAACGTACTCATCCCTGGTGGTGGGATTGCCAATACGTTTTTAAAAGCACGCGGGTACGAAATTGGTGTGTCATTGTGTGAAAACGACTTACTGACTGAGGCACGCGAAATTTTGGCGTTAGCTGAGGAATCGGGTTGTATCGTGCCGTTGTCATCGGATGTTGTGGTCAGCAAATCATTCAGTGATACGTGCCCGGCCTTTAACAAATCCCTGGCGCACGTAGCAGCCGATGACATGATATTGGATATTGGTCCGGAAACGATTGCGCGGTACGTTGCGATGTTGGCGGATGCAAAAACCATTATTTGGAACGGCCCTTTGGGGGTATTTGAATTCCCTCAGTTTGCTTACGGTACGCGCGCTATCGCCATTGCCATTGCCAATTGCCACGCGCTAACCATTGCCGGCGGTGGTGATACGCTTGCGGCGATTGATCAATACAACCTCACCGATCAAATTTCCTACATCTCTACCGGTGGCGGCGCTTTCTTGGAATATTTAGAAGGAAAGACTTTACCTGCTGTTCAGATGTTGAATGCTCGTGGTTAGTCCGCTTTAATTTCTTTGTGCGACAAACCTAATTTTTGCTTTAAACGCGCAACCGTGTCGGGATCAAATGTTCTGGACGGCTTAACAATAATAGAAGGTTTATTATTTTTTGCCGTGACGAAATGCCCCGTATCCATTGGCGCGGTGTAGCTAGGGTAGTGGTGGGGTGTCAGGTTTTTTCTGGGTAAAACGTGCTCGGAAACTCTATCTAGCTCGGGTGTTTTTTTGCTGGTGGCTGTTGATAGGCTTCTTTCAGGGCTTATTTTGCGTGCATTCTTAGCACTTTTTTCAATACGACGTTTTATTTTGATAGCAGCCGCTTCGGCCTCAGCCTGCGTCACTTGTGAGACTGGATTGCCGTATAAATCAATACGCATTTCACGTGCCTTTAAACACGCCAAATAATCGATTCGGCGCGTAAATACTACTAACGCTTCACGTAATTTAGTTTTTGAAACACCGGCTTTAGCCGCCACGGCCGCGTGCGTTAAGAGATCTTCTGCAATACCAATTTTAAGAGGTTGAATTTCAGTTTGATTGTTAAACGCTTTCGGAAAGGTCTGGCTTAACCAGCGGAGTGCAGCTAAGCGTGCTAATTTAGCTTGGTATTTTTGTTTGTGATTAATGCATTCGGTCCGTGGATGTAGCCCTTGTTTTTTCATGCAGTTGCCTTTTGATAAGAAAGTGATAGATTGTATCGAAAATGAATGGCACTAGTATAACCTCAGGGTGTACGATTGTCATCGTGTCAGACCAGGGAGTGATGATGAAAAAATGGCGAGTAACTGTCAATGGTGCGTTCGGTAACATGGGCCAAATTGCTTGTGCCGTGCTAACTGACAGTAGCGAATTCGAATTAGTGGCACGGCTTGGACACCAAGATAACTTAGCCCAAGCGCTACAAAATACGCCAGTGGACATGGTGGTTGATTTGACGCGCGCTGATTGTGTTATGGCGAACACGCTTGCTATCATTGCTTCAGGCAGCCGACCGGTTATTGGTACCAGTGGTTTGCAAACTGCACAAATAGAGCAATTGCAACGTGAATGTGGCAGGCTGGCGCGTGGCGGTCTCATTGTGCCGAATTTTTCAATTGCTGCCGTGCTGATGATGCAATGTGCCGCTCGTATTGCGCGTTATTTGCCAGCGGTTGAAATTGTTGAAGCTCATCACGTGCGCAAGCAGGATGCGCCATCTGCCACGGCGTTGAAAACAGCCGATCAGATTGCGCGTGCACGCAAGAGTCCTCAGCTGCTGGCGGCGACCGACCAGTCGGTTGCACGCGGCGAGGTGCATCATGGCGTGCCGATTCACTCCTTGCGCTTACCAGGTATCATCGCACAACAAGATGTTATTTTTGCACAACCAGGTGAAACGATAACGATATCCCACCGCACGCTGGATCGCACTTCTTTCATGCCGGGGTTGTTGTTGGCATGTCGTCAAGTGATGCGCTTGAATCAGTTAGTGTACGGGTTAGAGCACGTACTTGAATAAAGCGGAGAACCATGCGGACTCGATCGCTGGCCAAAGAACTGATTGATCTAGGCGCCAATTATTATACCCCAAAAGAGTATTCAGACTGCTTACGCTTATTGTTTCGCTTGAACCGTTTATTGGGTGTTTTTCGTAGTACGCGGCGTGTGTTGCGGCACGTTCCAGCCACATCCTCGTTGCTGGATGTGGGCTGCGGTGATGGGTTATTTTTATTGCACCTGAGTCGCTATTATCCACACCTGCAGTTGCACGGGATGGACGTTTCCGCAGTTGCCATTGCATTAGCTCAGCAAACCGCACAAGCCTGGCAAGCACGCCAGGAAGCCACCCAGGTAAGTTTTACCCAGCAAGCCGAGTTGCGTCTGAATTTGCCGGAGTGCAGTGTTGATATTGTGCTGACCACGCTGGTGTGTCATCACCTTGAAGATGACGAGCTGGTGTTGTTTTTACGCAATGCTTATCAAGCGGCCACGCGCATGGTTATCATCAATGATTTGCACCGTCATTACGTTGCATACTGGTTCTATTATTGCCTGAGCCCCTGGTTGTTTCGCAATCGCCTGATCACGCATGATGGGCTTATTTCCATTCAACGTGCGTTTAAGCGGGCGGACTGGCTGCGTTTGCTAGCGCGAGCGGGTATTCAGCGTTATCAAATTCAATGGCAATTCCCGTTTCGATGGCAGGTCATTTTATGGAAAAATTAATTATTATTGGGGCAGGAGTTGCTGGCCTCAGTTGTTTGAACGCGCTATTAGATGCCGGTGAGTCACCGTTACTCATTGAGGGGGGGGGAATTGGTGCTCCCAAAATATGCGGGGAATTTTTAGCACCTCCAGCAGTGCCTGTTTTGCAACACTGGGGTATTGCCGGCATGCGTCAGATTCATCAGGTGCAGTTTCATCAGGGGTTACGCCCCTGGCGAATGCAGTTGTCACGACCGGCGGTAGCCCTGCCGCGGCATGTTGCTGAACAAGCCCTCGCAGCGCGTGCCCGCGGTCTTGGTGCGCGCGTGCGTGAACAGACCGCCATTCAACAAATTATTCCGGCAACCGCCAATACGCCGTTTCAATTGCAGTGTGCAACCGGTGAAACGTTGCATGCGCAACAGATTATGGTGGCTACCGGTAAGGTGATACCATCCATTACGCCCTCAACGGCTAGTAACTATGTGGGATTTAAAACCTATATTCCACGCGTATTCGTGGCGGATGGCTTGGAGATGTTCACTTTGAAACGCGGTTATTTGGGAATTATCCCCGTATCACCGACAAAGAGTAACCTCACGTGCCTAATACAGCAGAGTGAACTTGAGCGGATGGGCGGAAGTCACGCCTTTTTACGTCATTTTTTGTGCACGTTCTCCTCCTTCAAGTTATCAACAAAAGAGCTGCATGGCCTGTCAGCTAATTGGTTAGAAGGACCTGCACCCTCGTTTGGGCAACACGTGGTAGCACCATGGCCAGGTGCTTGGTGGATAGGAGATGCTCTAGCCGCGATTCACCCATCAATTGGTTATGGTTTTGCGCACAGTGTCCTGAGTGCATTAACGGCAAGTGCGTGTTATTTGCACCAAGATTCGCAGGGTTACCGCCAGAACATGCACCATCGCTTACGCACTATCCTACGCCTGAGCCGCGGCATGCACCAGTTGTTGCAGCGCCCAGCCTGGTTTCGCTTTCTGACCCCACTCTTGCGCAGCAATGCCTGGCTTGCAAAACGAGTCATTCACACATTGGATTATTAACATGCACGCTGTGATCACTGCTCTTGGTGTTGCCAACCCGCCGTACCAACGCGCTCAAAGCGAAATTGCCGAGTTGTTTGCCAATCACTTTCAGTTGCCGCCAGAGCAAGCAAAATTAGTCAGAAAAATCTACCACAACTCAGGCATTGCGCAGCGCTTTAGTGTGTTGTCTGATTACACGCGCAAGCCAGGTGAGTTTGAGTTTTTTCCTAATGATCCTAATGCCCCGTTCCCGAGCACGGCTGCACGAATGGTGTTGTATAAAACGCACGCAATTCATCTCGCCTTAGCAGCGATTGATCAGGTCATGCTTCAGTGTCCTAAGGTGCCGCTGCTATCGATTAGTCATTTAATTACGGTGAGTTGTACTGGGATGTACGCGCCAGGGATTGATATTGAGATTGTGCAACGGCTAGGGTTACGACCATCAGTGCAGCGCAGCGCGATTAATTTCATGGGTTGTTATGGTGCATTTAATGCCATGAAACTGGCCAACAGTATTTGTCGAGCGGATCCCAATGCTACCGTCTTGTTAGTGTGCGTCGAATTATGTTCCTTGCACGTTAAACAAGAATTTACTTTGAACACGATGATTTCGAATGCCTTATTTGCTGATGGTGCTGCAGCGGCCTTGGTACAGCACCCCCAGCAGACGAACGGTGGGTTACAATTTCAGGCGTTTCATTGTGATTTAGTACCGCAAACAGCAGCAGAAATGGCCTGGTGCATTGCTGATTCGGGTTTTGATATGGTGTTAACCGCGTACGTGCCTGCCGCCATTCAGTCCGGTATTGGGCAATTGGTCGCGCGTTTAAAAGATGTGACGGGTGACTCACTGCAACACGTTGATTTTTATGCAATACACCCTGGTGGGTTAAAAATTTTATCGGCGTGCGAACAGGCGTTAGGCCTTACGCCTGACGCGAATCGGTTTGCTTATCAGGTGTTGAAAGACTACGGTAACATGTCGTCACCCACCGTGTTGTTTGTCTTAAAAGCACTATGGGACAGCCTCATGGCGCGTGATGTTGGCAAGTCTATTTTTAGTTGTGCATTTGGTCCTGGCTTAACGCTAGAGTCGATGTTATTAACGGTACTGGGTTGACAAGCAACGGTTTTTGACCAAACAATATTGACCAGTTTTTGGAATAAGAGAGACTTGATGCGTATTGCTAATTTAATGGCTCGAGAAATACTTGATTCACGTGGTAACCCAACCGTTGAGGCGGATGTTATTTTAGCAAATGGCATCATGGGTCGCGCTAGTGTACCATCAGGGGCCTCTACTGGACAGTTTGAGGCGTGTGAATTACGAGATGGTGACGCTAGTCGCTATGCAGGACGAGGTGTGCTGCAGGCGGTGGGGCATGTACAAGGTGAAATTCGTTCAGCATTGTTACAAGCGGATGTTGCTGATCAAGCCGCATTGGATGCACTACTTTGTGATTTAGACGGTACGGACAACAAAGCCCGTTTAGGCGCGAATGCGTTATTGGCTGTTTCAGTGGCGGTGGCTCGTGCACGAGCTCATGCGCAGCAACAACCTTTGTATCGCCTGCTCAATCAGGGTCAGAACATGTGTTTACCGGTGCCAATGATGAATGTCTTAAACGGTGGGCTACACGCTGATAATAGTCTCGATATCCAAGAGTTCATGATCATGCCGATTGGGGCGCGCGATTTTCCACACGCGATCCAAATGGGCGCCGAAATTTTTCATACCTTAAAATCAGTGCTCCATGCCCAAGGCCTGAGTACGGCCGTTGGTGACGAAGGTGGCTTTGCGCCGAATGTTGCCTCTAATCAACACGCCTTGGATTTGTTAGTGGAAGCGGTGGATCGTGCTGGGTTTGCGCTGGGTCGTGACGTCGCCTTTGCCTTGGATGTGGCGGCCTCGTCGTTGTATCGGGAGGGCATGTACCATTTTCGTTCGGAGGGGCGATCATTATCCACTGACGATTTAATTGATTATTACGCGCAATTACTCGCGCAGTATCCCATTGCGAGTATTGAGGATGGCCTCGATGAAAATGATTGGTCAGGTTGGACAAAAATGACGGCCGCACTTGGTGCGCAAGTGCAATTGGTGGGGGATGATTTGTTTGTGACGAACGCGCGTCGATTCACCCAAGGGATTGACGCAGCGGCTGCTAATGCGGTGTTGATCAAGCCAAACCAAATCGGCACCTTAACGGAGGCGTGTCAGACCATGCAGTTGGCGGCTCAGCATCATTACCAATGTGTGGTGTCGCATCGTTCGGGAGAAACTGAAGACACGTTGATTGCTGATTTAGCGGTGGCGTTTGGTTGCGGTCAAATAAAAACCGGCTCTTTGTGCCGAACCGATCGCGTCGCAAAATACAACCAACTGCTGCGTATTCACCAAGCCACAAGCTTGCCGTATGCTGACCAACGTCGATTCAGCAGGGGGCGGTATGCCTAAGCGTGTTACGGAGGCTATCCTTTACTTCTTATGTGGTATCACGGTTGTTGCGTTACTTTTTTCGTTGTACATGCAATACGTGCAAGGTTTAGAGCCATGTCCACTTTGTGCGATGCAGCGTGCCTGCGTGGTTGCGCTACTGGGTTGTTCGCTCACCGCACTGTTGGTGCAAGGCGACCAACTGAGACGTTACTTGGTAGCACTCCAACTTGTGTTTTCGCTCTGCGGCTTGTATTTTGCTTTACGTCAATTGTGGTTACAATCGTTGCCAACCCCACATGAAGCCATCTGTTTGCCTGGGTTGGAGCTGCTCGCCCGTTACCTTCCTTGGCGTGATTTAGTGCAGTTATTGTTTTGGGGATCCCCTGCCTGCAACGAGGTATTATGGCAGGCCTTTGGTTTTTCGATGGCGGCGTGGTCTGCCTTGTTTTTTTCGACGAGTGCGGCGGGAGTTATCTGGTTGCTGGTTTACTTTCATCGCGGTAAGGTGAGGCTCAGACGGCAGTGACCGCGAGATTTTATTGTACGCTATTAGCGCGCCATCCGCGCAATCAAGCACGGGTCATGCGCATCACCACCGCGCATGGTGAGTTGATTACCCCAGTGTTCATGCCCGTTGGAACGCGTGCGGGCGTTAATAATATCATGCCGGATGCCCTCCGTGCGGCAGGTAGCCAAATTATTTTAGGTGGGAACACCTATCACATGTTAGCTGCACCTGGTATGGCGGTGATTGAGCGTGCGGGCGGTATGCACGCGTTTATGGGTTGGCATGGCCCCATGTTAACCGATAGCGGTGGCTTTCAGGTGTTTAGCTTGTCTAAAAACAAGCAGATATGCACTATTGATGAGACTGGGGCGCACTTTAAGTGGCCAGGCAGCGATCGCTTGATTCACATGACCCCGGAGATGTCGTTGGCGACGCAAAAAAGTATTGGCGCGGACATTATCATGGCGTTTGATCAATGCACCCCGGATGCTTCGACAGAAGCTGAGGCGGCCGTTATCATGCAGCGGACGCACCGTTGGTTGTTGCAGTCCATTGCCTATCACGCCAGTTATCCAACTTCTAAGCAGGGTGCACCACAAGCACTGTTTGGTATTGTGCAAGGTGGTGTGCACGAACACCTGAGGTGTGAAAGTGCGCAATTTATTGCAAGCTCTGCCGTCGACGGGGTGGCTATTGGTGGGGAGACGGTCGGGTTTAATATGCCGCGTACCGTGGAGCTCATTCGTTGGATTGATGCTGAGTTGCCGACGAACAAGCCACGCTATGCGATGGGGGTTGGCATGTCTCCGCAAGATTTATTGGACGTAGTGGCAGAAGGGATTGATATGTTTGATTGCGTGGCGCCGACTCGCAATGCACGGCACGGGGCACTGTATTGTGGTAGGCTAGAACCGGATGGGCACTGGTTGCGTTTTAGCAGTGACTACCCACAGGGCCGTATTCAAATTAAAAAAGCAGTTTTCGCGCGCGATTTAGCGCCGATTATGCCGGATTGTACCTGTTATACCTGTGCACATTATTCGCGCGCTTACCTGCATCAATTGTTCAAACAGAAAAGTATTGGCTTTGCGGCCTTAGCCAGTATTCATAATATTCATGTCTTACACGATGTTTGTGCTAAAATGCGCAATTTGATTTTACAGGCCAGCAACTTGACTGGATGAGTAAACCATGACAAAAAAGTATGCGCTAACCGCATTTAGTTTGACCATGATTACTGTTGGCTCGGTCGATAGTATTCGTAACTTACCAGCTACTGCGCTGTTTGGCAGCCAACTGATTGCATTTTTTTTGTTAGGCGCTATCTGTTTTTTAATCCCCACCGCTTTGGTCTCCGCTGAACTAGCCTCGGGTTGGCCGAAACAAGGTGGCGTTTATATTTGGATCAAAGCAGCATTCGGTAAACCCTTTGGTTTTATCGCCATTTGGTTGCAGTGGATAGAAAATGTTATCTGGTATCCGACGATTTTGTCGTTTGTGGCGGGTTCAATCGGCTATCTTATCGACCCAACTTTAGTCGATAATCCCTGGTTTTTATGGTGGGTCATTGTCGGGTCGTTCTGGTGTGTAACCGTGCTGAACTTGTACGGTATGCAATCCTCCGCCTGGTTGAGCAACGTGTGTGCGCTGGCAGGTTTGTTGTTACCAATGACCTTGATTATCAGTTTAGGCGCTATTTGGTTAATTCAAGGAAATCCAACGGAGATGCGGTTTGATCTAGCAAGTATTTTGCCACGCTGGCAAGATCAATCGGTTTGGGTGTCATTAACCGCGATTATCCTCTCGTTTTGTGGCATCGAAATTGCTACCGTGCACGCGAATGATGTGCACAATCCACAACGGACGTTTCCCCGTGTGTTGTTGTATTCTGTTGCCATTATTTTAAGTACGTTAATCCTCGGTTCACTGGCCATTGCAGTCGTGCTTCCCCACCACGAAATTAATTTAGTCGCAGGCATTATGCAAGCGTTTGATGCGTTCTTTAGCCGCTATGGCTTAAGCCGATTGATGCCTCTGGTGGCGATCATGCTCGTGATGGGTGGCATTGGTGGCGTTAGCAATTGGATTATTGCGCCTACCAAAGGGTTATTAGTAGCAGCTCAAGACGGTAATTTGCCGCCGCTGTTTCGGCGCGAAAACGTGCATGGCGCGCCGGTAGTGCTCTTATTGGCACAAGCTTTGATTGTGACACTGTTAGCCGGATTCTTTTTATTTATGCCGAGTGTTAATGGATCGTATTGGTTACTAACAGCACTTGCTGCGCAATTGTACATGTTAATGTATTTACTCATGTTTTTAGCGGTGATTCGTTTACGTATGATCGCACCAACGCACCTGCGTCCGTTTCGCATTCCTGGTGGCCCACTAGGCCTACTGCTGGTGGCTGGTTTAGGTTTATGTGGAGTCGTGATGACGCTGATAGTCAGTTTTATTCCGCCGCAAGGGATTAACGTGGGAGGGATCGCTCGCTACGAATTGACCTTAGGCTGCGGCCTGCTGTTCATGTGCTTACCGCCACTAATGACCACTTGGTGGCGGAGTCGACGGACGCGGTGAGGGCTCCGTGTTCTCTTGATGACGCTTGTACGCCGATTTAAGTTCGGAGAAGCGTTCAAGCGTGCGCAAGTTTTTTGACTTCAACAGATTCGTGATAAATTTCTTCAAGCTAGTTAACGGGTTATTTGGCAAAAAAGTGGCATGGGTTGCCGGATTCATCAATTTTGACTGTTGGGCCGTTTCTGTAACTTGTTGAATATATTGTGGCAAAGCCGGTAGTACACCCGCCAGATGGTCAAAATCTTTTCTTGCTAAAGACCCTTCGATGCGATGTAACTGGCTGAGTGCGTTATTGATGGCTGCAATCATTTTGCTAGCATCGTTTAAAATAATTAGATCGGGGTGCGCTGGCTCATCACGTTTGGTTTCGCAATATTGATCCAGGTCCAAGCCTGAGCGGATGTAATCGGGGTAGCGATTGGCTTTGCTGTTATCGTCTGTTTGAACCGCATTGGCTCGTTCTAAAAAACTCGATACTCTCACGTCTTCGGTCACTGGTTCGATGAGAGTACTATCCTGTTGGTCTAAATCGTACCTATCGTTGTTGGTTGGTTTATCACGCGGTAGGAATGCGAATCCGGTTGCGCCTATATTTGGGTAACCTGCGTCCATTATCTCAAAAATGTTGGTTTTTAACGTTTCGAGATTAGCGCGTGCGTGTTGAACATAGTGTTGAATGACCCTGGTATTGTGTTGTAAGTTGGTTGATGGAATGTCATCCATACCCTCTTTGGGTAGTAACTTAGCCAGCTTCTTTGGCAATTTAAGTTTTTTTATGCGACTTTTCATCTTGGCTCCTAAAAACACCTGCCGTTTGACAGGTTTTTTTTAAGATTATAGACTAAAATTTCGGACCGGTTGTTGTGCCGGGGGGCAAGGTTGTTGCCAGTCCAGTAGGCGGTGATGGAGGGTTAAGGCTTGGTACTCTGGCCGCTTTAATTCACGGTATAACCACACGAACGCCTCTTGATGCTGGCGTTGTTTGGCATAGCCAATCGCATCAATTAGTCCCTGTAGAGTTATTTTGTCACGTAGAGTGGTGTTGTGCGTTAGCAACAGACGACCTTGTTCGTTTTTAGCACACAGGTATAACGGTGAGACAATGGACTTTCCGTCAAAATAACCACGGTTAAAGCCTTCTTGACTAATTTTACTGACTAAAGCAGAGTCTGTCGCCAGCATGTCAATCAATTTGGGATCGTTTAACAAGAGACAGAGTGGGGTGATATAACGCAAACTCAGCGCTTTTCCTGAAAAAATCAAATCCAAGCCGTCGGTGGTAATTTTATCCCGTACGTTTTGATTGGCGATCAGTAGTTGTTTCCCATGCGCGGTAGCCATAAAAATACCCAGTATCGACACCCCGAGGGTTGGCATGAGTCGATTGAAACTAGCCGTCGTGATGATTTCATAAAACAAAGGCTCAGTGGCAATTAGTTGATGACCAGTTGGAACAGACATCAAATAATCGAGAGCGGAGCGGATAGCTCCATCGCTGCACATCACTTGCCGATTCAGTGACAGCAGGTTAATTTTTTTATGCAAGCAAGGCGTATTGATAAAGAAACCAAGTCCACTGGGATTCATCACTAAGAGCAACAAACCGCAGATACTGAGTTCGGGAGTGACTTGCCGCCAGCGGTTGAGTTGGTCGGGTGACATTTTTTCCCAGGAAAAGTGACTATTATCCAATCCGCGAAGGGTTGTTTCATTCATGTGCATGAACAAAGACGTTAAATCAGGGGTAAACTCTTCATGGCGAACAAAAGGTTGTACTATCGAAAGGAATGCTGGGTGTGGTTCGTTCAAGAAATAAATACGCACCAGTGCATCAGAGTGAGGGGCAACACAATTCGTCATAATCCAATGATCGAGAAATTCTTTCCATCGTATATTCTGCTGAAATAATGCCATGATGCTGGCAAAAGCAACCTCATGTTGGTGTAGTTTGGTGGCACAGAGCAACAGCCCAAATTCAGTGCGCTGTTGCGTTAACGGATCCAGCGAGTGAAAGCGGGGATGATGCTTAGTGCGAGCAAAGTGGTTCAATGCTTCAACGTAGCTGCCGCAGTATGCCTCAATCATCCCGCAACTAAAGCCTGCTAAAAGGGTAAAAGGTCTATCAACGGTGCTTAAGCGTCGAAAGCAGTGTGCTGCAAGTTCTAAATTTTTCTCATTGGCACTTTCCTCGGCAATTGTTTCGAGGAGCAAATAAATTGCTTCGCAATCGGGGTATTTTTCCAACAAGTGCTCAGCGTAATCAAACGTAATATCGAGCTGTTTGGCCTTATGCAGTAAGTGAAGAATCTCTAACGATTCGTTAAGCGTTAAGCGAAAAAAGATGGGATCCAAGCAGTGCTGGGCAAGGTCGAACGCGTGGTGTTGAATGTGCCATTGGCTCTCTAAAAAGAGTGCACAGGTACGGTCAAGTTCAACCAAGCGCAGAATATTTTCCTGAAACTGAGTGACATTGTCAGTGGCCAACGCTATGCGTGCACGGCCTTTAAAGGCCGCTAAGCAATTAGGGTGGTGAATTAGTGCGCTCGTATAAGCTTCCATGGCAGCGGAGTAATCCTTCGCCTCCAGCGCTTTTTGAGCCAACTCGAGTTGATGCTTGGTTTTTTTCTGCTGGCTGGCGGTCAGTTTATTTTTTTTTACGGCGGGGCGACTGGGCAGGGACTCGTAGTCGACAGCTTCTGCGCGGGCCTCATCAATCAAAGCGTAATAATCGCCTAACAGACTACTTTCAGTTGACTGCAGGCTCCACTGGTCACGTTGTTCTTCGTTGGTTGCCTCGCTACTCAGGCGGGTTTGTAGTAGGCTTAATACTTTGTAGGCTAATCCTTTTAAACGATGATGGGACGTTGCTCCAATCAGCTGGTTTAAGTCCTGCAAAAATTGTTGGGATTGCGTGTGAGCAGCATCAGCGCGGTAAGCTTGAATGATGTCATGCAGTGTTTGTTCCATTAATCGTCTCAGTGTTAATTTAAAATCTATTATACGAATATCATGGGCAGAAATAAATGATGAATACGATTCTCGCCTTGCCATTACTGTGTTTTTTTTCGCGATTATTATTGACCAATCACCTCGTGCCCTGGATAAAAAAAAGGGCACTCTTGGCTACCCTGCGGCAGCGGGACAATTGGCCTATGCTCGATCACAAGCATCGTCAATTGAAACGGTTGTTTGCGCGTGATTGCGCTAAACTAAGTTCCACGCTCTACCGACGTTTACGTTGGATGACCAGTCAGGAGTTTGTTTACGGTGAGGTTGATTACTTATCGTTTTATACCATTCTTGAAGAAACAGCTCCCCAAACAGAGGATATTTTGTATGATTTGGGATCGGGGGCCGGCAAAGCGGTGTTGACCGCCGCCTTGTTTTTCGATTTGGCGAAAGTGTGCGGCATTGAATTATTGCCGCCGCTCGTCAAAAAAGCAAGGACGAAACTACAACAACTAGCCTTCGCAAACGTACAATTGATTCAAGCGAATTTTCTCGAGTATGATTTTTCTGAAGCAACCATTGTGTACATTGCGGCCACGTGCCTGAAAGAGCCAACTTGGCAAGCGCTGCAGGAAAAATTGGCCTGTTTACGGCCAGGCAGTCGTGTTATTGTTGCCACTCGTACGATACAACATCCTCAGTTTGAGATGATTTACCACGCCAACCAACTGATGAGCTGGGGGTTGTGTCCTGTCACCATTTACAAGGTTAATGAGGGTAGGAAATCAAGTTTCGAAGTGGTGGCTACGGGTACTATTTAACTCATTAACTAATTGATTATATTTACTTAATTTATTTTTGAGTGATTTTAAATGTACCCCCATAAATGTCATCTATCGCTCTATATTTTATAAAGGTCATGATATCGTCAGTCTAACTAAACCATTTCCCTGTCGCCGGTAAAATGGTTTTCAATCCTACGTCTCGAAGTTTCCATTTTCATCGTTGAGCTTTCTTTGTAGAAACTGAGCGTTTTAATGCAATCGCGCTAGGTGACTGTTCAGCAGAGAAAGAATGCTATCTTTCTCTGCTGAATTGAACCACTCTTTTCTTTTTATTTGCAACAGAAGCTTTTCATAGACGAGCGATAACACGGGTAAATTTAAATGTGATTATTTTATGCGAAACCAAACGCCAACTCGAGCGTTGTAAACAACGATTGATGAAAATATTACAAGAACGTCATCTGCGCCTATCTTCTAAAAAACACGTATAGGCGCTATTGATAAAGCATTTCATTTTCTAGGCATAAACTATTCTGGGCCGCAATCCTGGGATGGCACCAATAATCCACTCGCGTTGACTGAAGGTGTTTCACAATCACAACCTGAACAATATCTGACCTCAATGGGGGGAGATAACAGTTCATCAGAAACTAATTCGTCAGCGCTTGCGCAAAACCGCATGGTTCCACATGAACGAACTTTGCGAAATGCACGTGAGAATGTTAAGCAAATGGTTACCAGTGGAGTTTCTCTCCAACGAACCAGGAGCTACTTATCGCGTTGGTGTGGTTGGTGGGTGCAAACAGCAGAATGTAGGACGCGTCATGAATTATTAGCCAGTTTTTTAGACGTGTGCTGGGACAAATCAGCTTATGCAGTCGCGGCAGCATTTCTGCGGCCGCGCG
>DAIDLK010000003.1:0-2151 GCA_027449525.1 Legionellaceae bacterium
CTAGTTGTTCGTGCACGTTAGTTCTCCAATGAATGGCTTACATTAAGCATAGTCTACAGAACCAAAATGCGCTAAAATCGTCATTTTTTTGATCAAGGAGTTGTAGCATGCCTTCATTTGATATTGTGTCAGAAATCAATACCGCCGAATTGCGCCACGCAGTAGAAAATTCCAAACGTGAGTTAGCCACGCGCTTTGATTTTCGTGGGATCAATGCCAGTATCACCTTAGAAGATTTGAGTGTTACGCTCAAATGCGAATCAGACTTTCAAGTGCGGCAATTAGAAGATTTATTTCGCCATCACTGCACCAAACGCGGCATCGACAGTGCAGGTGCCGAATGTGACGACGAGCCAGTACACAGTGGTAAAACCTATGCTTTAACGCTCACCTTTCAACAAGGCATCGACCAACCAGTTGCGAAAGAAATCGTAAAAACGCTTAAAGACAGTCACATGAAAGTTCAGGCTTCAATCCTGGGCGACAAAGTGCGCGTCAGCGGAAAAAATCGCGATGACTTACAAGCAAGTATTGCACTGCTCAAACAATCTTCGATTCAATTACCACTGCAATTTGAGAATTTTCGTGATTAATCGTGATGGATTAGACACTTTCAACCAGAAAATTTGATGTGCCCGGCTGCCAATGGTGTGTGAGTGTTGTTAGTACACGATGAAGTTCCTCGGCCAAGACATACGGTGGGTTGATTATCCACAGCCCACAAGCTTGCATGCCAGCCGCGTGCGACAAACCCAAATTAAGCTCTACTCGTAAGCGAGGTCTTTCGCCAATACTACCCAAACGGCGCAACAACTGGGTGTGCCACTGTTGATCCAAAATAGGGTACCATACGCAATACACTCCCTGCGGGAAGCGCTGGTAAGCTATTTTTAACGCTCTAGGCAAGTCCTCATAGTCACGCTTCACCTCGTAGGCCGGATCAATAAAAATTAACCCTCGGCGCTCTGGTGGCGGCAGCACGGCTGATAAATGCTGCAAACCATTCGTTTGTGTGACGGACAAACGCTTACCAGCTCGCTTCATCTGCTCTAACGCCGAAAATTCTTGGGGGTGCAGCTCACAGAGCGTTAAGCGATCAATGTTGCGTAAAGTATCACGTGCAATTAGCGGCGAGCCAGGATAAAAACGTAAGGTTCCTGAAGGATTTAAACCCTCACAACGCTGAATGTACGGTGCAAATTCGGCGGGCAAACGAGCTCGATCCGACCACAAACTGCCAATACCTGCTTGCGCTTCCCCGGTTTTTAATGCTTGCGTCGACTGCAAGTCGTACAGGCCACGCCCGGCATGCGTTTCGAGATAAAACAAGGGCTTAGCTTTTTTAATTAAATAAGCACATAGTCGCACAAGGGTTACGTGCTTGATGACATCAGCAAAACCTCCAGCATGGTAACCGTGTTGATAACTAAGCATCATCCTCTCTTCTTCAGCAAACTTTGCTACACTGTGCTTTTCTTTTCCAGCCAGAGCAGGTAGTATTTTTAGCTTGATTCTACGCGAAAATTGCCCTAGGAGTATACCATGACTGCCGCCATCTTGAACGGAAAACAGGTTGCCGCCGAGATGATGCTTTCGCTGCAACACAGGGTAAACTCGTTACTGCAAAGCGGTCGCCGTGCACCTGGGTTAGCGGTTATTTTGCTCGGTGATGATCCAGCCTCACGAATTTACGTTAACCACAAACGCAAGGCGTGTTTAACCTTAGGCATACGGTCGGTGGCATATGATCTCCCCGCACACACCACAGAACAAGCCTTGCTCAAATTAATTAGCGACCTGAATACTCAAAGGGATATTGATGGCATTTTAGTGCAACTCCCCCTGCCCGACCACATCAATCCGCGTAACATCATTACCCACATTAGTCCTGACAAAGACGTGGATTGTTTCCATCCTTATAACATGGGTCAATTAGCCATTGGCAGTCCCCGCTTGCGTCCCTGCACGCCCTTTGGAATTATTCAGCTCCTCAAACAGCACGCCATTCCTTTGGAAGGCGCCAATGCAGTTATCATCGGCGCGTCCAATATTGTTGGTCGCCCAATGGCGCTGGAATTGTTACTCGAAAAAACCACCGTCACCATCTGCCACCGCGCCAGCCGCGACCTAAAGCCTTATGTGCAACTCGCC
>DAIDLK010000003.1:2161-25976 GCA_027449525.1 Legionellaceae bacterium
ATCGTCGCTGCCGGCGTACCAAATCTTATTCACCCTGATTGGCTTCAACCACACCAAGTGCTGGTTGATGTTGGTATTCATCACCACACCAATGGCAGTCTGCACGGAGACATTGATTTCAACGCTGCCCGTTCACGCGTAGCTTGGATCACCCCAGTACCCGGTGGAGTAGGCCCGATGACACTCTGTACGCTGATGCAAAATACCCTCATCGCCTATGACCACGCACCAGCCGCTGACGGGCAAAACGAGCAGGTGCGATAGACTGTTGCATGCCGCGGGAGAGAGAACTGGGTTCTTGGTTGATCAGTGCGGCCAGGTAATCCGCGCACATAGGAATCGTCGTTAACCCACGTGAACCAAAACCAGCGCAAACGTACAACCCCTCAATGCTTGCGCCCGGCACTGGGATAAATTGTTTTGCATCCTGCGCTGAACGGCTGAACTGCTGATAAAATAACGTATCATCTGTCGCTGGACCTACCAGTGGTAAATGATCAGGCGTGGCCGCTCGCACGCCAACCCATTGTTCTAGCACTGGAGCGGCAGGGAGACCAAACTCGCCGGCAATCCGCTGCAAATTAGTCACATCATCAGCAGGCTCAGGTTTTATCTGGGCATTCTTCGACTGGTAGGTCGCACCACACCAATGTCCACCCGCCAATGCAGGTAAGATATAACCGGCAGCACAGAGCGGCTTTTTAAGTAATGCCAAAGCGCCTTCGCTTGCAATTCGGGTCATTTGGCCGCGTAATGCTTCGAGAGGCAACCCACGCGTTTGCGTAAATTGATGAGCGCTGGGTCCAGTAGCAACAACTACAATTGGCGCACGGTGCTCGCCGACTTGCCATTCTCCCGCCTGATACGCTAACGACGACACCGGGGTCGCAAAAACACTAAGAATACGCTCAGACTGCAATAAAAATCGGCAAACGCTGGCGGCATCAATCCAGCCAGCGTTTGGCATCAAAAGCCCAGGCTTAAAGAGCGATACACCCAATAAATCAGCAACCTCATCATCACCTAGACTTCGAGCTAAAGCGGGATAGTGCTTTAACCACGCCACCAATTCAGGTGTTGTGCTTAGTTGCACCATGCCGGTAAGACATCCGTTAATTTGCCCTTGCGCAAGCATCTGCGCGTAACGTTGTCTGGCAACCAAATATGCCATTAACATAAAACGCGACAGCGGCGAGCTAAATGCTGATAAGTATGGGTAGAACAATGCCTGCGGATTACCCGAAGCACCCGCGGCGGGTTGAACTCCGGCGTCAATTACCGTCACTAGCCAACCACGTTGCGTTAACGCCGCAGCAGTAAAACAACCGGCAAGCCCGGCACCCAACACTAACGCGCGTTTGCTGGACAACCGACGGGTTCGACTCACGTGCCATGGCGTGTACGGTAAAGCAATAGAGCTCGCTGGCCCCTGCCAGCGTGCCTGCAGTACTTGTTTTTTTCGCCCGACGCCTGGTCTTTTTTCTACTAAAAAGCCAGCCGCTTGTAAACCGCGGATGACTTGACCCGCTACAGAAAAGGTCGCCAAAGTAGTTTTAGCGTGCGAAATTAATCCCATCATTCGAAACAACGACTCAGACCACATCCCAGGATTTTTAGGCGGAGAAAAACCGTCTAAACACCAAGCATCAACGCGTAAAGGGTTTAATTTGGCCTCTAAGCTTGCCTCGCCACTAACCAACAAGGCATCCATGCTTAGCTGCGCCTCACCAAACATCAAGGTCAATCGCACACGATCGGATAGCTCGAAACGATGAAAGCCTGGGGTCAACGCGATAGGGTAAACGGTGAGCAAGGCGTCAGCATATGGCTGCAACTCCGGCCACAAAACCAAACAGCGTGCCAAGTCCTCGCGCAACAACGGGTGTAGCTCAGCAGAATAGATGTGCAAGCGCGCCGACGCGGGCGCATGTTCACAAAAGGTTTTCCACGCTAATAAAGTTGTTAAGCCGGTACCAAACCCAAGTTCAACCAGCACAAACTGTTGCTGATCAGACGCCGCCATGTCTCGCCAGCGCGTTGGGAGATTGTTCCCGTCAATGAACACATGCAAACGCTCTGACAAGCCAGCCGGTGGCGAAAAATAGCAGTCATCGTAGCGTGTTGAACGGGGGTATCCGTCTTGCCAAGTCAGTTCGGCCAAAACCAGCGGCGCAAAACGTTGCGTCATTCTGGCCGCGCGCACTCGGCAAACGCTCGCTCCGCCGCCGCAAAGGTAGCGTCTAGTTCTGCTTGTTGATGGGCCGACGAAATAAAACCGGACTCAAAACTTGACGGCGCAAAATAAACTCCTTGTTGCAACATGGCATGATAAAAACGCTGAAACAACGGCACATTGGTGGTCAATACATCGTTATAATGTCGAATCGGCTGCGTATCTGTGAAAAAGAAACCAAACATGCCCCCCACGGACAGCGCTTGGAACGGAAGACCGTGGTCCTTAGCCCGAGCAGTTAAGCCCGCAACCAAGCTAGCGGCGCGTGCCGCTAATTCAGTGTGAAAGCCTGGAGCTTGAATTGCTCTTAGCGTGGCAATACCGGCCGCCATGGCCATGGGATTGCCTGATAAGGTACCCGCTTGATACACACCGCCATCAGGGGCCAAGCAGGCCATGATGTCAGCCCGCCCGCCAATCGCCGCCGCGGGCAAGCCCCCTCCAATAATTTTCCCGAGCGTGGTTAAATCGGGCCTCACGTTATACAAAGCTTGTGCACCACCTAAAGCGACACGGAAACCCGTCATGACTTCATCAAAAATGAGCAAGGCATGGTGCTGATCGCATAACGCGCGCAAGCCAGACAAAAATCCTTCATCTGGCAATACCATGCCCATATTACCAGCGATTGGTTCAACCATTACAGCAGCGATTTGCCCGGGATGCGCAGCCAACAGTTCAGCGGTTTGCGCCAGATTATTGTACTCAGCAACCAGAGTGTGGGCGGCAAGTTCGGGTAACACACCTAAGCTCGAAGGGCAGCCAGCCGTCAGCAGTCCGGAACCCGCTTCAACTAACAAACTGTCGTTATGGCCATGGTAACAACCGGCGTATTTAATAATTTTGCCCTTGTGGGTGAATCCACGGGCGATACGAATTGCTGTCATGGTGGCCTCCGTGCCGGAGTTCACCATGCGCATGCGCTCCATGGACGGGAAACAAGCTTGGGTCAATTCGGCTAGCTCAATTTCCAGCTCAGTGGGTGCACCAAAACTCATGCCACGTTGCATGGCTTGCGTTACTGCGTGCAGTACACGGGAATCGCAATGTCCGAGAATCAACGGCCCCCAAGAACCGATGTAATCGATATAGCGCTTCCCAGCAACATCAATTAAATAAGCGCCTTCGCCACGTTCGATAAATACTGGCGTGCCACCCACTCCTTTAAACGCACGTGCGGGTGAATTGACCCCACCAGGGGTAATACGCTGTGCCCGCGCAAACAAATCCGCTGAACTCTTTTTTAGCGTTACCATGACGCCTCCAGTAACAAAAAAACATCGACAAATGCATTTTTTTTTTTGATAATAAGTGTTCGTTCAATTTAACAGTAAAAAGGATTTTGCTATGAGCAACACCATTCGCAACTGTGTTTTTGAATTGGCTGAATTAAACACCCTGCTGTTCGAACATCCTGATTCCATCAATGTTAAAGTGAATTTAATCAAAGAAGAGTTACACCTCGGACGTTATCGCGCCAATAGTACGCACATTGCACATAAAATGCTCGAGATAAGTCAAGCTGTTAACAAAATCCCTGTACCTCTTAAACTATCTGCATAAGCCTGCCATTATACCACACGCCGCCACGTTGTGCCGGTTGAGCTGTCTTCTAACTCAATACCGGCCGCGAGTAACTCGGCACGAATTGCATCGGCCTGAACCCAGTTTGCTGCAAGTTTTGCCTGCCAGCGGGTCTGGATAGCCTCGGCTATCGCTGCATCTGACAACTGATGATGGTTACCTTGTAGAAAAAGCACAGGGTCGACTTGCAGTAAACCAAGCTGCGCACCGAGCTGCTTTAGGGTTGCCGCTAACACGGGGCTGCGCGTTTTATTCAACGCGTGACTTAAATCAAACAACACCGCTAACGCCTCGGGAGTATTAAAATCATCAAACATGGCTGCATGAAATTTATCAACCCAACTGGGGTCGCTTGCTTCAGCCATAGGCACTTCGCGCAACGCTTGGTACAAGCGTGTTAGCGCTTTGCGTGCACTCACAAGCGCTGCATCGGAGTAACTTAATGGACTTCGGTAATGACAGCTTAGTAAAAAATAACGGATGACTTCAACGTGCTCAAGTGCGATTGCCTGTTGAATTGTAATAAAATTACCGGTTGATTTCGCCATTTTCTCTTGGTTAATCTGCAATAAACCCACGTGCAACCAATAATTAGCAGATGGCTTACACGTTACGGCCTCGCTTTGCGCCATTTCATTTTCGTGATGAGGAAATTTTAAATCCAAACCGCCGCCGTGCAGATCGAATTGTTCACCCAAGGCGTTCATCGCCATGGCAGAACATTCAATATGCCAACCGGGTCGACCAGCGCCCCAGGGGGATGCCCAGCTTGGCTCAGCTGGTTTGGCTTGTTTCCACAACACAAAATCGAGGGGAGAGCGTTTACCGTGTGCAGGCTCGACGCGTGTGCCAGCTAGTAATTGGTCAATGTGCGTGTTGGATAATTTACCATACGATGGAAAACGATGCACATCAAAGCACACATCGCCGTCAGCCGTTACGTACGCGAAATCAGCTGCTAATAAACGCTCAATCAACTGCACAATGGTTGCAATGGAATGCGTGGCGCGGGGCTCATGGTTTGGCGGCAAACAATTGAGTGCACGCTCATCGGCGTGCATGGAGGCAATGTAAGTGGCGGTCAGTTGTTCAGCAGAAACGCCCTGCTCTAAGGCGCGCCGAATGATTTTATCGTCAATGTCCGTGATATTGCGCACATAATTGACTTCAAAACCAGCCGAGCGTAACGTGCGCACGATCACGTCAAAGCAAACCATGGTACGCGCGTGACCCAAATGGCAGTGATCATAGACGGTATTACCGCACACGTACAAACCTATTTGGCCCGGTACCAGGGTAACTAAGGTCTCCTTTTTACCCGACAATGAGTTATAGACAGTTATCTTAGCCGGCATGTGCACTGCCCTCGCTTATTTTTCCCCACGAATCTTTCAAATCAACCACTCGATGAACCGCAACAGCTTGCTGCTGATGTACTGCACTAATTGCATAGTAACCTAAGCGTTCAAACTGGAACACACTCCCCTCGGGTGCCTGTGCAACAACCGGCTCGACAAACCCATGCAACGTGGTGCTAGAGGCTGGATTTATTGCTGATAAAAAATCCGCTAAACGACTTGGATCGGCCTCTTGAAATAACCGATCATATTGCACGACCTCGAGTGACCGCGCTTGCGGCACCGATACCCAATGGATAACCCCTTTTACTTTTCTATCGGGCGGATTTTTACCCAAAGTTGCTGGGTCATAACTGCAACGTAACTCAATAATCTCGCCCTGCGGGTCAGTGATCACAGCATGACAACGGATGATGTACGCGTTTCGTAGACGCACTTCAGCGCCTGGAGAGAGACGAAAATACTGTTTCGTCGGAGCCAGCATGAAATCACTACGTTCAATGTATAACGTGTTCGAAAACGGAACCTCACGCACCCCACGTGAAGCATTTTGTGGATGCAACGGGACTGTGAGCCACTCCAAGTGATCCGCTGGTAAGTTTTCAATGACAATTTTCAGCGGATCAAGCACACACATAGCGCGTGCTGCCGTTTGATTTAAGACATCACGCACGCACGCCTCCAACAGCGACATATCAATGATCGAGTCACTGCGCGACACACTGATTTGCTCACAAAATTGCCGAATAGCTTGCGGCGGATAGCCACGTTTGCGCATACCCCGCAGCGTCGGCAAGCGGGGATCATCCCAGCCACTCACTAGCCCCGCTTCTACTAGTTGGCGTAGTTTACGTTTACTGGTTACCGTGTGGGACAGATTTAATCGGGAAAATTCGGTTTGCACCGGTCGCGCCGGAACAGGCAAATGCTCCAGAAACCAATCATATAATGGACGATGATCCTGAAACTCCAGCGTACACAACGAGTGCGTGATGTGCTCTAACGCATCCGAAAGTGGGTGAGCGTAATCGTACATCGGGTAAATACACCAAGCATCTCCGGTACGCTGATGGCTAGCATGCCGAATACGATATAACACCGGGTCACGCAGGTTGATATTACCTGCTTGCATGTCGATTCGTGCGCGCAATACATGCGTACCATCCGCAAATTTGCCATCGCGCATGGCAAGAAACAATTGCGTATTTTCTTCAACCGAACGGTTCCGATACGGACTGTCGCGCCCAGGCTCTTGTAACGTTCCGCGATACGCACGAATTTCTTCCATGCTTAAGCTGTCAACGTACGCCAAACCGTGTTGAATCAAGTCCAGGGCGAAATCAAACAACGCTTGATAATAATCAGAAGAATAGGTGATGTCGCACCACTGAAAGCCAAGCCATTGGACATCATCAACAATGGCTTGTACGTATTCTTGCTCTTCTTTTAAGGGGTTAGTGTCATCAAACCGTAAAAAACACCGCCCAGAAAATTCAGCCGCAATACCAAAGTTTAAACAAATAGATTTAGCATGCCCAATATGCAAATAACCATTGGGTTCGGGGGGGAAGCGCGTTACAACGGTATGGTGTTTGCCGGTGCGTAATTCATCCGTTATGAGTTGCTGAATAAAGTTGCTTGCAGTCGATTGTGTCAGATTGTCATTCATCGCTCTCCCCTATGTAAAACAAGTGGCCATGCAGCCGTCGGTGCTAACATAGTGAATTCATCCGGATAAGCCACCTGCGTCAGGTATAAACCATAGCTGGGCGCCGTCTCGGCCCCCAGACGGCGATCTTTAGCCAACAACACCTCTTTGACCCACTCAACCTGTTGACGTCCACTCCCTACTGCCATTAATACTCCTGCAATGTTTCTGACCATATGGTGCAAAAAAGCATTAGCGGTAATGTCCAGTAGAACCAAATCGGCACAACGCGTAACGTGAATGGCTTCAACACGACGCATCGGTGTTTTTGATTGACACTCCACCGAACGAAATGAAGTAAAATCTTGTTCACCCAACAAATATTGGGCTGCCTCATGCATTTGCTGATGATTGAGTGGTTTGTATTGCCAGGTGACATTGCAACGCAACACGCTGGGTCGTATCGGGCTATTGTAAATGATGTAACGGTAACGTCGAGACAATGCCGTGTACCGAGCATGAAACCCATCCGGCATGTGCTTTGCCCATTTGACACAGACATCCTTCGGTAAAAACGTATTAGCACCATGCACCCAAGCGCGCATGCTTCGTTCTTTTTGTGCATCAAAATGCACCACTTGATGAGTGGCATGCACGCCTGTATCAGTGCGCCCGGCGCACACCAATTCAACCTCGTGATCGGCAACTTGCGCTATGGCTTGCGTTAGCGCCTGTTGCACCGTACGCAAGCCAGTTTGAGCTTGCCAGCCGTGATATTGGCTTCCATCGTATTCAACCACCAAGGCAATACGCATGCACACACTCAATTCAAAACAGGCAATGTAACCTACCGCATGACAATTGTCTAGCAAGCCAGGATGTGAATATTCGGATTATTTTCATCCACTTGAAAACACGGCGGCAACTCACCTAATTCACGTGCACGACGTAACAGTTTGCCCATGTCGGTACGCACTAGAGCGTAAAGCTCCTCATAGGCCGAAATGACAAAATAAATTCGTTGTAGTTGATCAATCCGATACGGCGTGCGCAAGGCTACTACCGGATCAAACAATACCCGCATCGGGATATCACTCTCAACACTATACGCCGCCTCACTAATCGAAGATAAAATACCCCCGCCATAGGCACGCAATCCTGACGCAGAATTGATTAAGCCGAATTCAACCGTGAACCAGAATAAACGTTGCAACAAGGGCCAATCAGCCTCAGGAAGGCTTAGTACCAATGTCGCGTAGTGATGTAAAAAATCAGCATAAACAGGAATTGTTAAGAGAGGACAATGGCCGAATAATTCATGAAAAATATCGGGCTCTTGCACATAATCCAGCTCCTCGCGAACCCGAATAAACGTAGCTGCAGGGAATTTTTTTTCTGCTAACAATTCAAAAAACGCCCGTGCGGAAATTAACGCCATCACTGGCACTACTTCCCAACCAGTTTCACGTCGTAAGCGATGACTGACTTCCGCTAATTGAGGAATACGTTCGGCTGACATTGATAAACAGTTTAACCCGTATAAAAATTCATCAGCGGCACGGCCTGGTAATAAAACAACTTGCCGTTGGTATAACAACGACCAGATCGCATGTTCTTCAGATGAGTACAAGACTTGACCGGCAGCATCGGGTTGATGTGCCACGTAACGACTGACAAAATTGGTCATACGATTCCCCCTTGATTTCGCGACTTGCGCAACACCTCAATTGGCACAAAAATATCCGTCCCTTGGTGTGTTTGGCGCGGCTCTCGACGCCATGCCTGCGCATAGATCACTTCATACGTTACCGAGATGGGAGTGGATGGAAGCGTCTGGCGTTGCGAATAATCTAATCCTTGGGTATGCAGACTTTGCAAGAGGGTCTCGCACGAGGCATACCGCGCAACCAAACGGTGCATATCAACGACCGGATCAAGCCACTCAGCCGCTAAAAGAGCATCTCCTATGGGGTGCATATCAAATAACGCATGCATGGTTTCCGGATCACCTAAAACATGTACACCGGGTATTTCTCGATAGCTATCCAGCCCTAACACAGAAAACATCAAACACCCTCCTGGACGAATAACCCGCTGCAATTCGGCTAGCAACGCAGCCCAATCAGTTGACCAATGCACGATTTGGTTGGCGAAAACTAAATCAAAACTTTCATCAGCGAATGGCAGCGATTCCAAATCCGCACAAACGAACGCAGCTGGATGCTTTTGTTCTGACTCTTTCAGTCGTTGACATCTCGTATCCAACCCTATCACTTCTGCTGCAGGATAACGCGTCACTAATTGGGTCGTGAAAAAACCAGCCCCGCAACCCACATCAAGCACGCGTTGAGGCTGCATGGTAAAGTAATCAAGGCGTTCAATTAACCGTTGCCCAATGGTTTGTATGAGCTTGTTCGCCATAGCTTAACGATCCATTACATAGCCCAACCAGGGCCACAACATGGTACTGGTGATGATTGGCATAAGTACGGCTGTCACCCCCATAGCATGTCCGGTACTATACGCCAAGAGCGCTAAGATTAGTTGGTATAGTGCGCTCAAAGCACCAACCCACAACATTTGTTGTGGCATTGGGAAAAAATAAAAACGACGCGCTCGTCCCGACAGTATGCCGCACGGAATCGTCAAGGCTAACGCATGCACACCCATCACCTGTGGGCACAACACATCCATTAGTAAACCCAACAACACCAGTGCTGATACGCTAAAATGAGCAGGCATGCTGACCTGAAAGTACAGCATCAGCAACAAAATCCATAACGGCCTCGCAAGCGCCAACGGTGCTGGGAGCCACACGACGGAGCATAACAACGCAAGTGGCACTAGTAAAGCTGGGTTCATTCGGCGGCGTGCTTTCATGAATACACACTTGGGTTAAATTGTAATCGCGCACTGATTTCTTGCGCTAGTGATACTTGCTGTTCTTCTGGCCCCAACAACAACACGATATGGCTTTTATCAAGTGCCGCAAGTGGGTGAACACGCACTTTAATAAAGTCCTCTCCGGGGTTGCTAATCACCTCAACCACTCGACCGACGGGATAACCTTCTGGATACAATTGTCCAAGACCCGAAGTTACCAATAAATCCCCCGGCAACATCTGCGAGGTTTTGGGTAAATGCACCATGTATAAATTTTCCGTAGAGTTTTCTCCCACCACTAAGGAAGTCTCACCCGTACGATTATTGCGAATGGGCACCGCCGACATGCTATCAGATACCAGTAGCACGGTACTCGTTAGTAAGCCCACATCAACTACTTGACCTAATAAACCTTGCTCATCCACCACGGGCTGACCAAGAAATACTTGATCGCGTTGGCCTTTATTCAAAATAACAATCTGACGAGCACTATTGATATCCATCTCAAGTACCCGTGCGGCACGAAACTGCACAGTAGACCACTGTGCCAGACTTAACAAATTATTCAAACGTTTATTTTCAGCACTCAGTGCATCGAAGCGCTGAAGTTGCTGATGTAACACGACCAACTGTTGCTGCAAAAACGCATTCTCATCTATCAAAATTTGTTTATTGATCACTAAACTCCTCGACCAAGTAAGCGAACGCAACAGGTAATCAGACGCGTATTGTAAGGGTGACGTCATCAAAGAAAATACATTGCGCAAACTAGTGACGCACTGATACCGTGCATCTGCAATCATGAGAAAGCAACAAAAGACCAACGCCAACGCAAAATGCGTCGCATTGGTTTGGGAGGAAGAAAACAATCTACTCCGCGCTTTATTCGGTTGAAAGAAAGTCACCACCGCGCAAATCCATCGTTTCAAGGGCCTTACCACCACCACGTGCCACACACGTAAGCGGATCTTCGGCGACTAACACGGGCAAGCCGGTTTCTTCCATTAACAGCAGGTCCATGTTTTTCAGCAAAGCGCCGCCACCGGTTAAAATCATACCCCGCTCAGCAATATCAGCCGCCAATTCAGGGGGCGCTAATTCGAGTGCTGAACGAACGGCACCAACAATCCCTGACAATGGCTCTTGGAGCGCTTCTAGAATTTCCGCGCTGGTTAACGTAAAACTACGCGGAATGCCTTCGGCTAAGTTCCGGCCTCGCACTTCAATTTCGAATAAATCACGGCTTGGATAAGCAAAGCCAATTTCATGTTTAATTCGCTCGGCGGTCGTTTCGCCAATTAAGGTACCGTAATTACGTCGAACGTAAGAAATAATTGCATCGTCAAATTTGTCACCACCGATACGCACTGACTGATGATAGACGACGCCACTGAGTGAAATAATAGCCACTTCAGTGGTTCCTCCGCCAATATCCACCACCATTGAGCCAGTTGCTTCCTCTACCGGCATTCCTGAACCCAGTGCGGCCGCCATGGGCTCTTCAATCAAAAAGACTTCACGTGCACCCGCACCAATGGCTGACTCACGGATAGCGCGCCGCTCTACTTGCGTAGAACCGCAGGGCACACACACCAACACACGTGGACTAGGACGCAAAAATTGATGTTCATGCACTTTGTGGATGAAATGTTGTAACATTTTTTCCGTTACAAAAAAATCAGCGATCACGCCGTCTTTCATTGGACGAATAGCACTAATATTGCCTGGTGTGCGACCCAACATGCGCTTAGCTTCAATACCAACCGCCGCCACGCGTTTTTGACCTGCTTCACTGCGCAGCGCCACAACCGAAGGCTCATTCAACACTATGCCTTTGTCTCGTACGTAGATTAAAGTATTGGCCGTGCCTAAATCAATGGATAAATCATTTGAAAATATCCCACGCAGTTTTCTTAACATAAAAGGAAAACCTCTCCAAAAAAAAATGACAATATTAGCGGTAACTTTAACTGAAACGCACTGAAACTAAAAGCGAAATAATGCGCTTTTATCGCTCGCTTAGGCACTAACTGATCCTTCGGGTAGGGTCATCACCCTATCCATGCTCGCGGCTAAGGCCACATCGTGCGTTACCACAACCAACGCACTATTGAAATCAGTATTTAGCTGCAACATCACATCAAACACTTGGCGGGCAGTGGTCCTATCAAGATTGCCAGTAGGTTCATCCGCCAGCACACAGACCGGACGGTGCACTAAAGCGCGTGCAATGGCCACCCGTTGCCGCTCACCACCTGACAATTGCGCAGGCAAATGCTTTAAGCGCCCGCTCAGGCCCACTTGCTGCAACATACTCTCAGCCCTAGCGGTTGCTTCAGCTACGCTGACGGAGGCCAATAGTAGCGGCAGCGCTACGTTTTCTAAAGCATTAAACTCAGGTAATAAATGATGAAATTGATACACAAAACCTAAGCTAGTATTCCGTAGACGGCACCGAGCCGTTTCACTCACGGCCTGCCAGTCTTGGCCCTGTAATAAAATTTGCCCTGAACTCGGCGTATCAAGCCCACCCATCAAGTGAAGGAGGGTACTTTTGCCAGAACCAGACGCACCCACAATAGCGATGCGTTCGCCAGGCAGAACGGTCATGGTTAAATTTCGCAAAACATTAATTGTTGTTTGCCCGTCCTGGTAATTTTTGCTAACCGAACAGCATGCCAAAATTGCTGGTGGATGCACTGAGGCTTTATTCATAATGCAGCGCCGTGGCAATCACTGTGCGCGAAGCGCGCCATGATGGATAACAAGTGGCTAAAAAACTCATAAATAATGCAACAAAACTTACTTTCACTAAATCGAGCCACATAATTTTTACCGGTAAATAATCCACCCAATACACGTTCGTCGGCATCAGCTGAATGCCAAGCCACGACTGCAAGAAACTAATAAGTTGCGTAGCATGGCTTGCTAATAATACGCCAGCTAGTAAACCCAACAGGGTACCCAACACCCCTACCAATAGGCCTTGAATCATAAAAACACTCAAAATAAAGCGCGGCGTAGCACCCAGAGTACGTAAGATAGCAATTTCGGCTTGTTTATCGTTCACCACCATGACCAGTGAAGACACTAAATTAAATGCCGCCACGGCAATAATCAACACCAAAATCAAAAACATCATATTTTTTTCCATTTTAACCGCATGAAAAAAAGCACCAAATTGCTGCGTCCAATTACTTACTACCACACGATCACCCAGTGCTTGAGCTAATTGGTTCGATAACCGAGTAGCCGCATAAATATCGTTAATTTTCACTTTAAAACCTGAAATCTCATTCGATAGATGGAATAGTTTTTGCGCATCCGGCAAATTCACGTACGCGAGACGCGACTCAAAACCAAACCCGGCACCCGCGGCAAAAATCCCTTGCACCACAAAACGTTTGAAACGCGGCATCACACCAACCGGGGTGATGGTGGCCTCGGGGACCATAATAGTGACTTGATCACCCAGCATCAGTCCTAGATTTTCGGCTAGTCCTCGGCCAATCAGCAGACCGAAGGGACTCAAGTGAGTCGCATCACCGAGGATTAGCTTGGTCCGCAAATGGCTAATTTGCTCTTCGCGATCAAGTTCAACCCCATTCAGCAAGATAGGGGATGTTTGACCACCAAAAGCAAGTAAACCTTGCCCACCAACAAATGGGGCCACCGCAAGCACACCAGGCGTGTCGGTGATTTTTTTCTGCATCGTCTGCCAAGCAGTAATACGATCACTCTCGCCATTAATGGTAATTTCTGGCGCCATGCCAAAAAAACGTTGGTGAATTTCTGCATCAAAACCATTCATAACCGAAAGCACGGTAACCAACACCATCACGCCTAACGCGATACCCAACATTGACGTCAACGAAATAAACGACACAAAATGATTTTTTTTCCGCGAGCGCGTGTAGCGACAACCAATGTACAACGGTAATGGTCTAAACATAAAGCCAGTGGTTACATTCGAAAACTCATTTTAGTCAAATTTAATCCAACAAGATAGAGGGTCGTACGCTATTGACAACTCATACCGTACCACCACCAACTACCCCACATCGTTATCCACAGAATCTGTGGATAACTCTGTGTGCAGCCTGATAAATGTATTGAAAAAACAGCTCTTTTAGTTGCTGCTTCAGAACTTACCAATGGCGACTTATCGGACTACCCTCTTATCCTAAAACCTTATAGAATGAGCCACCTTAGTTTGATGTGTTATTGCCTTATGCCGAAACGAACGGACATCCAATCAATTCTCATTTTAGGTGCGGGACCGATTGTCATTGGTCAGGCTGGCGAGTTTGATTATTCTGGATCACAAGCTGTTCGAGCGTTAAAAAAAGAGGGTTATCGCATTATTCTGGTGAACTCTAATCCAGCAACCATCATGACCGATCCTGATTTAGCAGATGCAACTTATATCGAGCCGGTTTTATGGCCTGAAGTAGCGCGTATTATTGCTAAAGAACGTCCTGATGCATTATTGCCAACATTGGGCGGACAAACCGCATTGAATTGTGCGCTCGATTTGGTGCAAGAGGGAGTGCTGGCTGAATTTAACGTTGAAATGATTGGTGCTACGCGTGAGGCAATCGATAAAGCAGAAAATCGTGAACAATTTAAATCATTAATGCAGTCCATTGGTTTGGAGATGCCGCGTTCAGCGATTGCGCACAGTTTAGAAGAGGCATTGGAGGTGCAAGCGCTGCTAGGCTTTCCGGCTATTATTCGACCCTCGTTTACCATGGGAGGCAGTGGTGGAGGTATTGCCTACAATCGTGAAGAATTCGAGGCGATTTGTACACAAGGATTAGCCCTATCTCCGACGCACGAATTACTCATTGATGAATCGGTGCTTGGCTGGAAAGAATTTGAAATGGAAGTAGTGCGTGACCGCCGCGATAATTGCATCATTGTCTGCACCATAGAAAACCTTGACCCGATGGGGGTGCACACGGGCGACTCCATCACGGTAGCTCCAGCCCAAACATTGACTGATAAGGAGTATCAGCGACTTCGTGATGCGGCCATTCGTGTTTTGCGCGCCGTCGGTGTTGAAACAGGTGGCGCAAACGTGCAATTCGCAGTGAATCCCGAGGACGGTCGATTATTAGTGGTAGAAATGAATCCACGTGTGTCGAGAAGTTCCGCCTTAGCCTCGAAAGCAACGGGTTTTCCTATTGCAAAAGTTGCCGCATTATTGGCCGTTGGTTACCATTTAGATGAATTAGCCAATGAGATAACGGGTGGCGTGATTCCGGCCGCATTTGAACCGACCATTGATTACGTCGTGACGAAATTACCACGGTTTAATTTTGATAAATTTCCGCAAACCTCCCAGGTGTTAACAACGCAAATGAAATCGGTCGGTGAGGTGATGGCGATTGGAGCTAATTTTCAAGCCTCTTTACAAAAAGCCATTCGTAGTTTGGAGATTGGTCGTTTTGGTTTAGAATCATTATTTCCTCGGGATGGGGACAAAGCCGATCTGCGAAGACTATTGCGAGAAGCAACGCCCGATCGTTTATGGTATCTAGCCGATGCCTTTCGTCTTGGTTACTCTTTGCCAGAAATTCACCTTGAAAGTCGTGTCGATCCTTGGTTTTTAGCCCAAATCGGTGATTTAGTTGCGCAAGAAATGAGCCTTCAGGGGCATCAGCTGACCGATCTAGATGCCGTGTGGTTGCGCCAATTGAAATCAGTTGGTTTTGCTGATGCTTTTCTTGCGGCATGTTTAGGGTGCAACGAGGATGAGGTGCGAGCGTATCGTTTGTCCTTAGGTATCATTCCTATGTATAAACGCATTGATTCTTGTGCTGCTGAATTTCCTAGTCAAACCAACTATTTGTATTCAATCTATGCGGCAGTTTGCGAGTCTTCACCAGCGCAACACGTTAAAAAAGTGATGATTTTAGGGGGCGGACCAAACCGCATTGGCCAGGGTATCGAGTTTGATTATTGTTGTGTGCACGCGGCACTCGCCCTGCGAGAGGCCGGTTTTCAAACCATTATGGTCAATTGTAATCCAGAAACTGTTTCCACCGATGTTGATATTTCCGACCGTCTCTATTTTGAGCCGATAACCTTAGAAGAGGTCTTGGCCATTGTAGCTTTGGAACAGCCGATGGGAGTGATCATTGATTACGGCGGGCAAACGCCATTAAAATTAGCACGAGCCCTGGAGGCGAACGGAGTCACTATTTTAGGAACATCACCCGATTCGATTGACAGAGCGGAAGATCGCGAGCGTTTTCAACAATTGGTGACCGTGCTGGGTTTAAAACAACCGCCCAATGGTACCGTACGCAGTCAAGCAGAAGCATTTCGTGTGGCGGCTTTGATTGGTTATCCTCTGGTAGTTAGACCTTCTTACGTGCTGGGTGGACGCGCGATGGAGATTGTCTATCATGAGGAGGATTTACGGCACTACCTTGCACATGCAGTGGCTGTATCGCATGCGGCGCCGGTATTGCTCGATAAATTTTTAGATGATGCGATTGAGGTGGATGTTGACGCGGTGTGCGACGGGCAGCACGTTTTGATCGGCGGCGTAATGGAGCACATTGAACAAGCTGGAATTCACTCGGGTGACTCCGCATGTACATTGCCGCCGTTTAGCCTAAGCAGTGTGATGCAACATGATTTAATGGACCAGATGCGTCGCATGGCGTTAGAATTAGGCGTTTGCGGGCTAGTGAACGCGCAGTTTGCCATACAGTCAGATGATGTGTATGTTTTGGAGGTTAATCCGCGCGCCTCGAGAACCGTGCCGTTTGTCTCCAAGGCAACGGGCTTGCCGCTAGCTAAAATAGCCGCTCGGTGTAAAATTGGTCAGAGTTTGATCGATCAAGGCCTGAGTTTAGTGCACACTAACCCGGCTTTTTATTCAATTAAACTGCCTGTATTTCCGTTTATCAAATTTGCTGGGGTCGATTCAATTCTTGGCCCAGAGATGAAATCTACGGGAGAGGCCATGGGGATAGCGAAACGTTTTGGTCAAGCTTACGCCAAAGCTCAATTAGGTGCTGATGCGTACATTGTTAAACGTCGGCGTGCATTTCTTTCTGTGCGTGATGCCGATAAGGCACGCATCGGCGAAATTGCCAAACGCTTAGTTGTTTTGGGGTTCGAGTTATTGGCTACGCGCGGTACACTCATGGTGTTACAGGCGGCCGGCATTGATTGTCGGCGAGTGCTAAAAGTGGCGGAGGGTCGTCCGCACGTGGTTGACTGCATAAAAAATAATGAAATTGATTTTATCGTCAATACCACCGAAGGGAAGCAAGCCATCGCTGATTCATTTTCGATTCGTCGCAGTGCGTTGCAGTATAAAGTTAGCTATACCACAACGTTGTCGGGTGCCGAAGCAGCTTGCTTAGCAATGCAGTACGCTGATCGACAAACCGTGACACGCTTACAAGATTTATTAATGAGGTGAAAAATGGAAAAACATCCAATGACGCCAGCTGGCGCTGAAGCATTACGTCATGAGTTGCAACGGTTGAAAAGTGTGGAGCGCCCACGAATTATCGAGGCTATTGCTACCGCACGCGCGCACGGTGATTTAAAAGAGAACGCCGAATACCATGCCGCGCGAGAGCAACAAAGTTTTACTGAAGGCCGTATACTAGAGTTAGAGGCTAAATTATCAACGGCTCAAGTGGTTGATATTAGTAAATTACCTAATCAAGGCAAAGTAGTTTTTGGTGCACACGTGCACCTTTGCCACGTTGAAAGTGGGGTAGAGACGACCTATCAATTAGTTGGCGTGGATGAGGCCGATCTTAAATTAAACAAAATATCCTATAGCTCACCGATTGGTCGTGCTGTGATTGGTAAGCACGTGGAAGATTTCGTTATAGTGCAAACGCCGGATGGTCCGGTAGAGTATGAGATCATGGCCGTGGATTATTGTTAGTTGACTCAACGGGAGTATTGGTTGGAGTTTGATCATTATCTCTTATAAAACTATCTTTAATCAATTTTTGATGGACTATCCCAATAGCATTCGTTAACTGCGTTCCCATGTACTGCTCAAATTGTTGTGCTTCACTGGGGTATAAAACAGCAACCGTTTGGTACACGGCGTAGGCCGTGTTCAGTCGACCTAATACTGGGGCAGCTAGTTTTATCGCTTGGCCCGATGCGTTTAGTATGTTGCGCAGTAGCGTGAGTGCTTTGATGTCGTTTGGATGAGCGACTGCCTCTTGAATCACTTGGTTAACCAGTTGTTTAAAAATATTGATTACTGATTGCGTCTGATCGAGGAGTTCTCGTCGATCATTGTGCTCGTCTTTTATGGCACTAATCCGTTCTACTTTGTCGCGAATTTTGGCTAAGTCGCTAGGAGAGAAGGTGGTTTGCTCGGCAAGCGTATCGAGTAGATTATCTAAGTCGGCATAGGCGTCTAGCATGGGTTGGAGGGTTGCTTGTAAGTTATCTGCTGCTGTACTAGCCAACGATTGTGTAAGCATCCCTTAAAATAAGACCATTTAAAAGTAGAGTTTCTCCGTCATAATAATGAGCCACAGGAGAAATGTAATGAAAAAATCAAAGTTTAGTGAAGCGCAAATAATAAACATATTAAAGCTGGTTGAGACCGGTCGTTTAGTTAAGGACGTATGCCGTGAATATGGTGTTGGTGAATCAACCTACTTTAAATGGAAGTCAAAATATGGCGGGCTTGAGTTATCCGAAGTTAAACGGTTAAAAGGCTTGGAGGACGAAAATCGTAAATTAAAGCGTATGTACGCTGATTTAGCGCTTGAAAATCATGCCCTCAAAGATTTAATAGAAAAAAAGCTCTAAAGCCGTCAGACAAACGAGAAGCGATTGATTATTTGGTCCTCACTCATCAGTTAAGTGTTCGAAAGGCATGCTCTGGATTAAAGATGAGCCGCACGGCTTATTATTATGAACCGGATGTCACGAGGGACCAAGTTGTTGTGAATGCATTGCTGGCGGCAGTAGAACGGTACCCACGATATGGGTTTAAAAAACTCTTTGTAAAACTGAGGCAGCTTGGTTTTGCTTGGAACCATAAGCGTGTTCATCGTATTTATTGTCTGTTGAAGCTGAACTTGAAGCGCAAAGGGAAAAAGCGATTGCCAACAAGAATGGCCGTCTCTTTAGTGGTTCCTAATGCAATTAACAAAACATGGTCAGCTGATTTTATGAGTGATGGATTAATGTGTGGTCGAAAATTTAGAACATTTAACGTCGTTGATGACTTTAATCGAGAGGCCCTAGCTATTGAGGTTGACCTAAGTTTACCCGCTCAACGTGTTATACGGGTTCTGGATAACATTGCTTCAAGTCGGGGATACCCTGATTCTATAAGACTTGATAATGGCCCTGAGTTTATCTCCGAAACTTTAGCTCATTGGGCCGGTCTACATGGTGTTAAGCTGCAATTTATTCAGCCAGGGAAACCAACGCAAAATTCATTCATAGAACGGTTTAACAGAACGTTTCGTGAGGAGGTGCTTGATTTTTACTTGTTTAAAAACCTCAATGAAGTAAGGCAAATTAGTGAACAATGGTTAATGCAATATAACGAGGAAAGACCTCATGAGTCGCTTGGAAATATGTCGCCAAACCAGTACAAGTTGAACAATAGTCAGTCGGTGGACTCTACTAATTTATGGCACTAATTAAGGGAGCTTTACAGTTTGCTCGTCACTCGTTGTCCCGGTACCAATAAATAACCATACTGGTGCACCAACCTCACGACTTTCAGTGAGAATCGATTGCAATACAATGGCTGTGGTAGCTGGTAATTCCTGAAACGTGGTCATCATAAAAATTAACCGCTCCGGTCGCCAACCAGAAGCCCATAGCTGATTCGCACGGGCACGCTGCGCTGGAAATACCCAATGCGCGAATAGAAGCGACCGCACCACATGATTGAACCACCAGCAGTAGCGCCACAGACCAATCACACCAAAACTCAATAGATAGACCGTACGACTTTGATAAATAGCAAAAGAGGTCAACACGTACGAGGCTGCAACCGCTAACACACCAAGGTACAGCAAAGCGCAGACCACATCGCGTCGCTGCCACTTAAATGGCTCAATTAGTGCGTCCATGACGCTCTCCTAGCAAGGAGAAAGACCAACTGAGGCGTAGTTTTTGCGCGTAACACGAAGTTCCATTGCCCAGAGGGTGGTATCATCGGCATGAGGGTATAGTAGCGCACGATGGTAGGCGCGGCTTGCGCCACATCAAATGTTCCATCTCGTTGCGCGTAAATAAAACCGTTGTTTGCACGCTCTTGATCAATTTTTGCGGTTGAATGTTCAAATTCATGCTGCACCTCACCCTGCTGGACACGCTGCAACAAAAAAGCATAAGCACGCTCCAGAGACGGCCAAGAATGCCCAATTAACAAGGCAATTTCCAACCAAGCTTGTAGCACATAATTATGGTAAAACAACGCATCGCGTTGCACATAATCAATTGATGCGCCGTTGTGTAACGCAAGATTTTTCATCGCTAAACGCCCTGCTTCAGCAGTGTGGTGGCGAAATGCCCGTTCATCTTGCAGCACTTTGTCAAGCAGCAAGAGTAACTTCAACTGATGCACGTGATGATTGTTATTCGCCGTAATGGTCGAGTAAGCCCAGGCCAGTTTTTTAGCACGCAACTTGTTAAACCAGGCCAAAATCACTCGTTGTTCCTGAGGTGTCAGATCGCACGCCACCAAATCGTAGGCCCACAACAAGCCAGCTAGTCGAGTTTCATCAATTGGATGACCGCTCGGTTGGTATTTAGTGGCCCAAGCGGTCAAAATGGCTCTAGTTTTCTCTAAATAGCGCGCCTCATGCGTTGCATCATAGAGAAGAGCCAGTATGGCGGCCCGATCCGTGTCTAAAATAGCCCGCCGTGAAGCTTGTAAGTCTTTATCGGTTAGCTCAATTTTTCCTGCACTGGCTAAATGCTTCATTGGGTTTGGCGGCGCATTGATAAACGACGCTGCAGCAGCCTGCAAATTGGTGATCACTTGCGGCGATATTGTTTGCCTAGCCGGCCATAAGACGGTATGACAACCGGGCAAATTGGCGCCTATGGCTAGTGGGGAACATCCTAACAGCAGAAAAATAACAAAGCACCTCATACTACCAACAAATCCCTAAATACTGCTCAGATTGTGGATGGTTTTTACGGATCCTGACTAAATCAATCACGTATTGGTCCGCACGTAAATCGTCTAACACACTGGCAAATTCAGGCGCATTATTGCCAATAATAATGGTTTCTGAGAAGGCGATGAGTTCATCCATACTGCCTACCATTAATTCAGAAATATGCGGAATGTGATGTAAGATATAGTCACGATTAGCACCGGTTAATTGTGCTTCCGAAACATTTTTATCGTACAATTTTAAATCATAACCCTTGCCAATTAATGTTTCGATTAGTGAAATCACTGGACTCTCGCGTAAATCATCCGTATTGGCCTTAAAACAAACGCCTAACACACCAACCCGTTTGCTACCACGTTCCACAACCATATTCAATGCACGCTCAATTTGTAACTTATTGCTAGGCAAAATAGAACCAATAATCGGTAAATTCAGCTCTAAATTGGTTTGACTTTCATACAAAAATGCACGCAAATCTTTGGGTAAACAGGAGCCGCCAAAAGCAAAGCCTGGCTTTAAGTAATAAGGTGACAAATTGAGCTTGGTGTCATCACAAAAAACTTCCATAACACGGTGACTATCAATGTTCAGTGATTTACATACATTGCCAATTTCATTGGCATATCCAACTTTGAGTGCGTGCCAAATGTTATCGGCGTATTTAACGATTTCGGCTTCCTCAATGGTCAAAAAAGTCGTCGGAAGATTCGTACAGCGCTGGTTCAGTTCAGATAACACCCCCCGCACGACCGCTGACGTACATCCAACCACATTTTTAGGAGGATTGAAATAATCATAGATAGCGGTTCCCTCGCGCATGAATTCAGGATTGATGCAAACACTAAAGCCTTCTCCCTCTCGTTTATCGGAGTAATACTCAAGGGTAGGGATAACCACTTGTCGCATTGATCCAGGAAACATAGTACTTCTACACACAATAATATGGTGCGATTGCTTTTCTTTTAACACTCGACCCATCTCTTCACAAATACGCTCCACGTATTGCAGGTCAAGACCATTATTTTTTTTACTGGGAGTGGCCACGCAAATGAAAGATAATTCGCTATTGAACACAGCATCACTCACATCGTGTGTGGCTCGTAAGTTCCCCTGGGCAACCGCGTCAGCGGTTAATTGATTTAAGTCTGGTTCGATGATCGCGGCTTTTCCCGCATTGATTAACGCCACTTTAGTTGCATTTAAATCCACACCAATCACATGATAACCTTTGTGTGCTAGACAAGCGGCCGAAACTGAACCCACATACCCTAAACCAAAAATACTGACATTCATTATCATTCCTTGTAATGAGACATTCATGCTGACTTAGAATAGAATAAACTTCCCGGTTAATCCATACTCAAGGAACATTGTGTTAAGTGACCACAACGCAACCAAATCGGCACTGCTTCCATTACTTTTTTATTTTATTGGCGGCGCTATTTTACTAGTTTGCTTTAGCGTGTTGATCAACACTTACGTACTACATTTAAAAGTCACTACGGCCGTGGTCAGTGCGCCAATTGAAACCATGCACGCGCCCTTAAGCGGTATGATTAAAACCGTCTATGTAACGGAAGGCCAACCCGTCAAACCAGGTGACCCACTCCTCACCATCGAAAATTTTGACTTAGAACAAAAGGCACGCATAGCTAAAATTAACATTGCCGCGGCCGAGTCAAACCTAGCCTATTACCACCACTTGCTCGACAATGAACAAAAACGACTAACGCTCTACAAAAAAATTGGTCACAACCGCGTTGTTTCGGCGCAAGCCACAGCCGATATTTCTCAAAAAAAATTACGCATCGCACACTCAAAATTAAAACGTCTAACACCCTTGTTAAAACAACATTATATCAGTCAAGCCGTGTGGGAAGCACAAGAGGGACAGTACAAAAGCGCGCAACAAGCTGTGACACAAGCCCAAGCAATAGAACACATCGAGCATCAGGCGTTACGCGCTATTGATCAGGGCTTATACTTCACGGGTGGAAAAACAGAAGGTAGAGAGCGCGATTTACTAGCCAAGCTGCATGCTGCAGAAGAACAAGTGCACTTCAACAAGCTACGCGCTAAAGTCTATCAACAACTTATAAAAAAACTCACACTGCGCGCCCCATTTAACGCCAAAATCATGCAAATCCTTAAATCCGTCGGCAATACTACCAACAATAACAATCCGTTGTTGTTACTAGAAAATACTCAAATCAAGAAAACACTGATTGCCTACTTGACCCAACAAGAAGTGCAACAACTAAAAGCCGCTAACAAGGCAACCATTTATATCCCAGCCACCGGAACTACCTACCGTGGTAAAATTACTGAAATTAATCGAACACAAGGCTTTATTGATGAAATCAATCGCCAGTTTCGCTGGCGGGATTTACAAACCGACCGTTCGGCTAAAGTTATGGTTGCATTGGATCCACGTGACCAGGCAGCATTTAACCAACAAACATTTGCAGGCATGCCTGCCATTGTCTATTTTACAAAACTGCATCGTTGGTTTTAGCGAAGGCGGAAGATTCTTCCGCTCGCAACGTTAGTACCTCAAAGCCTGAGGCAGTCACTAAAATCGTGTGCTCCCACTGCGCGGATAACTTTTTATCCCGCGTAATTGCGATGGGCCAGCCATTTTTTTCTAGATGTTTAACCTCCGCACTGCCCTGATTGATCATCGGCTCGATAGTAAAGGTCATTCCTTCCGTCAGTACTTCACCGGTTCCTGGTTTGCCATAATGAGGCACTTGCGGCTCTTCATGCATGCGTTGACCAATCCCATGTCCACAATAATCCCGCACCACGGAATACTGATGTTGACGCGCTAATTGCGCAATGGCATGCCCAATATCACCAATGGTAGTGCCAGGTTTGACGATTGAAATTCCAGCGTATAAACACTGCTGCGTTACCTCGACCAAGCGCTTTGCATAGGGAGCGACTGTGCCAATAC
>DAIDLK010000004.1 GCA_027449525.1 Legionellaceae bacterium
GAGTTATTAGCCGATCCCAATTACCGGATTCTTCTGCTGGTGCAGGGAGAACAAATTGTTGGCAAAGCCCACATCGCCTTTCGCAGCGACCAAACCGCACACCTCAGCGATATTGCCATATCCCCAGCGCATCAACGCAAAGGCTACGGGCGGCAACTCATCCGGCATTGCTTACAGCAAGCCTGGCTAGCGCAGCAACCGAAAATTACCCTGTCCGTTGAAACAAACAATCTACAGGCATTACAGCTTTATCAACAACTCAATTTTACCATCAGCAATGCCATTGATTTTTGGGAGAAACCGCTGTCCAGTCTATTGAGCGAAATGAACGTTGACAAGTTCTAACAGCGGATCGTTTCTATGCTCACGGGCACGAATGGTTCAGTAATTTTTCGTCTCGAACGGAGGACAAATTTGTACCTGCCGTCTAAATAGACTCCGTTACATGATAATATCGGAGCAACTTGACAACGTAAAGCACTTCGGGCGTATTGCGAGCTAGTTCAACCAGCTGTAACGCTTGATCAGGAAACATGTCACCCAACAAATACACCACTTGATCCACCGTAATGACTTTAAAGGCGTGCGGATCAATCTGAGGATCGAACAACGCTAGGCTAACAATTTGCGTCGTAATCCAAGTATCCAGAGCGCGATTCGCTTCACCATTGGCCACTCGTACGTAACGAAACAAACGTCGGTAACTTAAGCGTTCGGCAGCAAAGCGCGAATAAACGGCCTGTTGTAACGCCGGCGTGTCCACATGACCCGCCAGCAAGACATCACCGTTAAAGACCGCTACCTCAACCGCGCGCAGTTTGTTTTTGAACGCTGGCGTATGGTACAACGCGCGTGATGCCGCAGCACGCAGCTGAAAATCATCCATTTTTTTATACCAACTGTGGCGATCGTACAAAATACTCGCCCCGGTCAATAGTCCACTAAAACCAGTACAACCAGTCAGTTGCATGCAGCAAACAAGTACCGCACACCATGCTAGCGCACGACTTTGCCATAAACCGGGTGACATGCCTACCCCGCTAGTTGACCAAACAAGGACTGTTCTATCAAATCACAAAAACAATGTAAAATAAACAAATGCGTTTCACGAATCAGGGCCGAACTGCTGCCCGCCACCCGGACTTCAATATCTTCGGGGCCCAAATGATTGACTAGCATACCGCCATCTCGACCATTCAACGCAATCACATCCATGCCGCGATCATGCGCCGCGTGCACTGCATGCAATAAACTCATCGCATTTCCGGAAGTACTGAGGGTCACTAACACGTCACCAGCCTGACCCAACGCTTGAATTTGGCGGGAAAAGACCTGATCAAAATGCCCATCCAAACCCAACCCCGTCACAATCGCTGAATCGGTCGTTAACGTGATCACCGGTAAACCGGGCCGTTCACGCTCAAAATGATTCATCATGGCATTCGAAAAGTGCAATGCATTGGCTGCTGAGCCACCATGACCACATAAAAACAATTTACCGTTGGCTAATAAACACTGCGCTAGCTGCTCGCTTGCACGGGCGATCACCGCACACAACGCATCGGCCGCTGCAATTTTCGCCTGAATACTTTCACCAAACAAATACCGTATTCGCTCTTCCACCGTCTACTCCTTATCCGCAGGCAAATGCTTGTTGAATCCAATTGATTTTAGGCGGCACGCCATCCAGCGTTACCACATCAAAACGGCTTTCAACTTGGTGAGTGAGTCCGGTTGATTGCAAATACCACCCAGCCGTCTTAATCAGTTTTTGTTGCTTAGCCCAGGTAATACTGGCCCCAGCGCCACCAAACGCAGCCGAAGCACGCTGCCGCACCTCAACAAACACTAACACCGACCCATCGCGCATGATCAAATCAATTTCACCACAGCGCACACGGTAATTACTGGTCACCCAGCGTAATCCTTGTGCACGCAAATACCGTAAGGCCTGTTGTTCTGCCAGTTGTCCAAGTCGAGTAGACATCCGTGCGTCTCTATTAGCGCAAACTTTGCGTTAGTTGCTCAAGCAGCTCGCGCAAATGAGTGCCCTCATCGCAATGAATAATTAATAACCCTTTACCCGATTTTTGCGCTTTGATACTCACTTTCGTTCGCAACTGCTGCGAGAGCAGTTGCAACTCCTGTTGAAACAAACTGAGCGGCTCAGCATGTTGGGGACTCGCTAACGGCTTGCTGTTTAAACGCGAGACCAATTGCTCGGTTGCGCGGACGGACAACTGCTTGTTAATGACCCAATCAGCCACTTCACATTGTTTTATTTCATCCAACATTAATAAACAACGCGCATGCCCCATATCAAGTAAACCTTGCTCAAGCTTTGCTTGTACGTCTGGATGCAAATGCAACAAACGTAAAAAATTCGTCACGGAAGCGCGTGACTTGGAAAGCAACTTGGCTATTTCTTGGTGCGTTAAAGAAAATTCTTGCGTTAGTCGATGCATCGCACGTGCTGAATCAATGGCACTCAACGACTCGCGTTGTAAATTTTCAACCAACGCCATGGCCATCGCCGTTTTGTCATCAATTTGGTTAACCAGCACCGGAATTTGCTGCATGCCTGCAAGCTGGCAAGCGCGCCAACGGCGTTCACCAGCAACAATCTCGTACTGCCCTTGTCCACTCGCCCGCACTACCACCGGTTGCAGCAAGCCTTGTTGTTGTATTGATTCGGCCAATTCGGCAAGCGCTTGTTCATCAAAGACGCGACGCGGTTGGTATTGACTGGGCTGCAAAGCAGTCAGTGGGACATTCAACAAGTGCGCTGGCGCCGTCATTGGTTCGTCAAGCGTGGGGGTTGTTTCTGCCGTGGCTTGCAGTAATGCACTGAGACTTCGCCCCAGACCGCCTCGTTTCGCACTCATGTCGCCTCCTTAACTTAAGACCAACTGTCTACCCAAAAACTCTTCAGCTAAAACCATGTATGCCGCTGATCCAGAACAATACCGATCGTATTGCAAAATGGGCAGACCATGGCTGGGGGCCTCAGCCAAACGCACATTGCGCGGAATAACTGTTCGGTAGACTTTGTCCGCAAAATGCGTGATCAATTGATTTGACACATCGGTGCATAAACGACTGCGTCCATCGTGGAGGGTTCGAATAATGCCTTCCAACACTAAGCGCGGGTTAACGCTTTGCGCCACTTGCTGAAGTGTCGACAACAATGCCGCCAAACCTTCTAACGCATAGTATTCGCATTGTAACGGAATGAGCACTGAATCAGCCGCAACGAGAGCATTGAGCGTTAAGGTGTTCAACGCGGGTGGGCAATCGATGAGGACATAATCGTAGTTCTCCCCAAGCGGCTGCAACGCTTTCAATAATAATCGCTCACGCAAAACCCGCTCCATCAAGCTGACTTCAGCAACTGTCAAATCGGCGTTAGCAGGCAACAAATCAAAGCGAGCGGGTGTGTTTAACAAGGCCTCGGCAGCCAAACAATCCCCAAGTAACACCTCGTTCATTGAATGCACTAATTTTGATTTATCGACCCCACTACCCATGGTCGCGTTACCTTGGGGGTCCAAATCAACTAACAAGACACGCTGGGATCTGGCCACCAATGCAGCGGCTAAATTAATCGCGGTAGTCGTTTTGCCTACCCCGCCTTTTTGATTGGCTATAGCAACACTTTTCACCATACAAACTCTCCATTTCATCGTGTGCTATTGACGCATCATCACCACGCAACAACGCTCGCCCAGAACATCGGGTACCTCGTAGCGATGCACCTCGGTCCGTACGTGCACCGATGCTAATTCTTCAGCCGGGTAACGCCCTTTTAACGCCAACCAAATCCCACCAGGTAACAACACGTGATCCGTCCAAGTAACTAACTGCTGTAATGTACTGCAGGCTCGACTAATCACGGTGTCAAAACCCTGCGTCGGACGATAGTTTTCTGCCCGCGCTTGCACCACCTCTACATGGTCTAAGCTCAACACGCGCTTTGCTTCCTGTAAAAAACGGGTTTTCTTACCGCAGCTGTCGAGCAACACCAGCTCCAATTCAGGGCGCGCCAGCGCCAAAGGAATCCCGGGCAAGCCAGCACCGCTACCAACGTCCAAGAGGCGTTGGCCATGCAACCAAGGCAGAACGGCCAAACTATCCAAAATATGCCGACCAACTTGCAGCCCTTGTGCGCGCACAGCAGTCAAATTATACGCTTGATTCCACTGTTGCAACAAGGCCAGATACGTTAAAAAGGGCTGCGCATCAAGCGACAATCCGAGCTGATTCAATCCAGCTTGCAGCGGCGCTTCCAATTCATGCAGCAACGTCATGCCATGGCTCGCCGTTTTTTTAGATGCACCAAAAGTAGCGAGAGGGCCGCAGGCGTCACTCCAGAAATTCGGCCAGCTTGACCCAATGATGCTGGCTTAATTTGGGTTAATTTTTGCACCACTTCATTCGATAAACCGATTACAGCCCGATAATCTAAATCGGGCGGTAATAACGTTCGCTCATGCTTTTCTAAGCGCAAAATATCCTCGCTCTGTCGAGCAATGTAACCGGCGTATTTACTACTGATTTCGACCTGCAACGCCACAGCGGTGGGTAACGGGGGTAACTCAAGCGTTGCAATGGCTTGCAAGTGCGCATAGTTAATTTCAGGCCGCTTCAATAATTCAATAGCACGGCAATCCTGTTGCAAGGGTGTGGTGACAAGTGACGCGAGCGCGGTGTTGTCTTTAACTCGCACCCACGTGTCCTGCAGTTGCGCTTGAGCCTGCTCAATTGCCTCGCGCTTGTCACAAAAAGCACGCCAGCGTCTATCATCCACCAAACCCAATTCCCGCCCGGTGGGTGTCAAACGTAAATCCGCGTTATCCTCACGTAGAATTAAGCGATATTCCGCACGCGAAGTAAACATGCGATACGGTTCTTGGGTACCACAGGTAATCAGATCATCCACCAACACCCCAAGGTAAGCTTGGTCGCGTCTGGGACTCCACAGTGGCTGCTCACGACCCCAGCGCGCGGCATTAACCCCAGCCATTAAACCTTGCGCGGCCGCCTCTTCGTAACCGGTTGTGCCATTAATTTGTCCGGCAAAAAATAAATTAGGTAATTGTTTCACTTGTAAAAAAGGGCTTAATCCACGCGGATCAAAAAAATCATATTCAATGGCATAGCCAGGTCGCGTGAGTCGCGCCTGCGCGAAACCTTTAATTGAGCGCACAAACTCCACTTGCACGGCAAACGGCAAACTCGTTGAAATACCGTTAGGATAGATCTCATCCGTGGTCAGACCTTCTGGCTCAACAAAAATTTGATGGGATAACTTGTGCGCAAAACGCACCACCTTGTCTTCAATTGAAGGACAATAGCGTGGACCAACACCAGAAATTTCACCCGCATACAACGGTGACTGGTACAAATTGTCACGAATAATGGCATGCGTGCGCTCGGTTGTTGAGGTAATAAAGCAGGGGCGTTGTTCAGGGTAATCGGTCTCGTTACCGAGGAAAGAAAACACAGGGGCTGGCGTATCACCCGCTTGACGAACCATTTGGCTATAGTCTAACGAGCGACCATCAATGCGCGGAGGCGTCCCAGTTTTTAACCGGCCCACGGGTAAATCCAATTCACGTAACCGAGCAGCAAGTGCCACCGACGGCGGATCTCCGGCACGACCACCCGCAAACTGGCGTAGCCCAAGATGGATTTTACCGTCTAAAAAAGTCCCGGCGGTCAATACAACGGCTCGCGCGGCAAACCGTAACCCCATTTGTGTAACGACCGCTACCACCCGATCACCCACCACTTCAACATCATCCACTGGTTGCTGAAACAAGGTCAGACGCGGTTCGGCTTGCAGCGCTAAACGAATAGCTTGCCGATACAACACACGATCCGCTTGCGCGCGCGTTGCCCTTACCGCCGGGCCTTTGGAAGCATTTAACCGACGAAAATGAATGCCAGCTTGATCGGCCGCACACGCCATAATACCGCCAAGGGCATCAATTTCTTTAACCAAATGGCCTTTGCCGATACCGCCAATTGCAGGATTACAGGACATTTGGCCGAGCAAGTCGAGGTTGTGCGTTAACAATAATGTCTCAGCACCTGAGCGCGCCGCCGCAAGTGCGGCTTCCGTTCCAGCATGCCCACCACCAACCACAATGACATCGTAGTGCTTATCAAGATTCATACGTCACAACCATCAAATGGACGTATTATACCGGAAGTGGCGCATCAAGTACCAGCCTGCATACTTGATCCATCGCCTTTCTTTCGGTAAAAAAACCCTCCGAACGGGCCGCAAACGATTGCGCGTTCTTGCGTGCCAACTCAAATGCACGCGTTTCAAACACCCATTCGTCTGGTTTTTTCACCTCGTTTAGTCCCAACATGCTAGGCAGCCAGAGCGCGAACGCAATACCAACCAACAACAGTGGAATACCAAACGGCAGCGGCATACAGGTTAAGCTGACGATAAACAAGACTGGAATGAACACATCCCGCAGCACCGACACCAAACCGAGCCAACGCTGCCGACTGGCTTCTGAACGTGCCGTTATCAGCGCCTGGTGTGCCGCCATACACAGACAATAACACTGCTTAAGCGCCGCGTCGTCACCCGCCGCATTAGCAATAAATTGCCGTAAGTAGGTTTGCAAATCCTGAGCGGAATTGACGGCGATTTCACTTGATTGTGCCGCTTTTAAATGAAAGCCGATGCTCACGTACGCCACGTTCAAACTGAAACACAAGGCTGTGCCAATACTCGCTAGCAGCATGAGTGGCGGGCAAAAAACACAGCAAACCAATGCAAACGCTAACAAGAGCGTGATCGCATAACTCAAATCCAATAGCGCACCATACCGTTGGTATTTTTGACGACGCAACGCTTCAACTTCACTGCGTTGAACGGCCAGCAATGCTTGGTGTAATACAGCCAGTGTTCCTTGTTCCGATTTGGTCAAGACTCCACTTTGCAACGTTTGAATACGTCGTTGCAATTGTTCGCGGTCAGCTTGGTAACGCAGCAGATTAACCCGAGCCGCTTGTTGTTGTTCGAAGTAACTGATTATCGACAAGACCGTATCCATTAACAGCAACAACGCGGTCAGCACACTGCCCACTAACCCAAGCCACCCAGTTCCATACAACACCACGGCACAAGCCAGGTTACAAAGACCCCATATGGAATCATTGAGCAGCGTGTATTTGTACAATTGCCATTGAGCATAAAGACGCTCCTGCCAAGTTAAGCCACAGGCTTGCTGAGCAGGGCTAAGTACTTGACGCAACAATTCCACCAGCACCAGTCCAAAGCGCATAAAATACAATATCCAACTCACCGGAGTGGTTATACTGGATATCGCCTGTAGCACCGAAAAAGCAACGCCAGGATTGACTGTCTGTTTGAGTAGATTGAGTAACATGGCAATCAACGCGCTGGCCCACACCCAATACAATCGCCGCGCATTAAAAGCGGTTAATTCTTGTCGAATGGCTAACGCAAGCTCTGCCGGTAAGACCCGTACAAAGGTCGTAGCAACACTAGGCATCAAGGGTGCAGAAGGCCCACGCAACCGATGCAGCAGCCGGGCGCAATGATTGAAGTCGTGCGCGGCTTGCTTGACTGCTTGCGCGTTGTTTTCTAGCACGTTCAGTTGATAGGTGGCTGATAAAACGTAATGTGCGAACATCAACTCACCTTCCAGCGCAAGCCGCTGCTCAGGAGTTAAAAATGGCAGCATGGCTTCATCCCACTGCGCAACCCGCACGAGTGCATCGGCACGCGCACACGCTAGTGCATTTCGTTGCCGATAAACACTCGCCAGTGAGTGTGGGAACGCAGTGCGACCATTAGCATAATTACGAACGGAAGCCTGAGTATCAGCATCCAGTGCCCAAAACGATGTGTGCTGCAAAACCCGCTCCATGCCACCTCACTAACAAAAGAACAACGATTGCTCTATTTTACAGCAAAAATTAGATTTTATAAACAAAAAAAAAACAAGATTACGTCAACGCATTACATAAAAATTACAAATTTTTGATTTTTTTTTCTTCACGTCACTAAAAATATGCTTTACAATCTGCTCGGTTTTAACCTTAACTAACGGAGATGTACCATGTCACAACCAATAGCACCTGAAACTAAAGATACCGCCCCTGCACCCAGCGAAACAAGCAACAACACAACCACTGCTAAAGAAGCTCCCAAACCAACCTTTTTAGCTCGAGTCCGTGAACTAGGCGCTAAAATCGGTCAGTGGTTCAAAGAGAACGCACGAGTTCTGTTGCTTTCAGCCTTAGCCGTTGCAGCCGTAGTAACAGCCGCAATCTTTCTTCCTGTGATCATCGTTCCGCTTGTTACGGTAGCCGTAGCAGCTGCTGGCGTTTATGGTATTTGGGCTTTGGCTAGTTTTGTTATGAGTCGTTTCTTCAAAGGTACTGCAAAAGAAGACAAATCCGTCGAAGCAGCTCAATCAGCTGAACAAACTCCTGGTTCAACCCAAGCTATTAATAGCAAACTAGGCGCAAATCCTGCGGCAGCAAATGATGCCGATGCTGCTGCAACAGCCACATCAACAAAAGAAAATGAAGCAATTGTAAAAGAAGAACCAGCTGCAGAAGTAGTTAGCTCAATCAGTATGGGTTTCTAACCGTCTGTTATCCTATCCTACGCAACGCGGCAAGCATGCCGCGTTGTTTCTTTTAAGCACCTAAAACGCAGAATTTTTTTTTAATTTGCCGTATAATCACTTCTCTTTTATTCTAACGGAATCCATCCATGTCGCCAGACAAAACGCTTATTGTCACCAGTGCGTTACCTTATGCGAATGGTCCACTACACCTTGGTCATCTGGTCGAGCACGTTCAAACGGACATTTGGGTGCGTACTCAACGTTTACTGGGCGTCCATTGCATAAGCTTTTGCGGCGATGATGCACATGGCACCCCGATTATGCTGAAAGCAGAGCAGCTCGGCATAACCCCAGAACAGCTCACCGAGCGCATGCAACAAAGTCATTTAGCTGATTTTAACGCATTCGGCATTACTTACGATAGCTACCACACCACCCATTCTACTGAAAATCAGCAGCTGGCCGAATTAATTTATACCCGCTTGCGAGAACGCGGCGATATCATCAAAAAAAACATTAGCCAAGCCTTTGACCCGATTAAACAATTATTTTTACCTGACCGCTACGTTAAAGGTACTTGCCCACATTGCCATAGCCACGACCAATACGGGGATAGTTGTGAGGTGTGCGGTGCAACGTATGCTCCAACCGATCTCATCAACCCTGTTTCAGTACTTTCTGGTGCACCACCCATTGAAAAAGAATCGGAGCATTATTTTTTTGATCTGCCCCGCTATGCCAATTTCTTGGCCGAATGGACCCAGCAACCTGGACATCTGCAACCTGAAATGGCCAACAAACTATCCGAGTGGTTTGCTGCCGGACTCAAGCCCTGGGATATTTCGCGTGATGCACCTTATTTCGGCTTTCCAATCCCGGATGCACCCAACAAATATTTTTATGTTTGGTTGGATGCGCCGATTGGTTACATGGCCAGCATCAAAAAGTATTGCCATCAGCACCAACTTAATTTTGATGATTTTTGGTCGCCAGAATCAACCGCCGAATTAATCCATTTTGTCGGTAAAGACATTATTTATTTTCATGCACTTTTCTGGCCAGCGTTGCTTAAAGGCAGTCAGCACCGGCTACCCAGCGCTATCTACACGCACGGATTTCTGACGGTTAACGGGCAAAAAATGTCGAAATCACGTGGTACGTTCATCACCGCAAGTAACTACCTCCAGCAGTTAAATCCTGAGTATTTACGCTACTATTTCGCAGCCAAACTCACGCCGCACGTCGAGGACATTGATCTCAATTGGCAGGATTTTTTACATCGCATCAATGCGGATTTAATCGGCAAGGTCGTCAATATTGCCAGCCGCTGTGCCGGCTTTATTACGAAACAATTTGATGGGCAATTAGCAGACACTTTGCCTGACTTAGCGTTTTATCAACAGGTTGTAAGTTCCCAGCACGACATTTTGGCCGGTTTTGTTGCCCGCGATTACGCGCGCAGTATTCGGCTTAGCATGGACAATGCCGCGCGCATCAACCAGTACATTGATGCACAAAAACCCTGGGTGTTAGCAAAAGACGCTACACAAGCCGCTCAAGTGCAGGCCATTTGTACTCAAGGCTTAAATCTGTTTCGCGCCCTGATGCTCGGCTTAAAGCCGGTACTACCGAGCATGGCGCTGGCGAGCGAAACGTTTTTAAACTGCCCCCCCTTGTCATGGCAAAGCATTCAAACTCCTTGGCTAGGTCAACGCATTAACCCTTTTGTGCCGCTGATGCAGCGCGTTGAGCAAAACGCTATTGATGCACTACTGGCGGCCAGCCGAGCATGATCTCCGCCAAGGCACTGGATGCACTGTTGCCACAAACGCAGTGCGGTGAATGTGGTTTTAATGGCTGCATGCCCTACGCAGAAGCCCTGGCCGCCGGACTCACCAGCATTGATCGCTGCCCGCCAGGTGGTGTCGATACGTTGCTGGCATTGGGAAAGCATCTTGCGATTGACCCAATGCCTTTTCTTGCTAGAAAAAACGCGCACAGTAAAGCGCCAACTGTAGCACACATTCAAGCCGAAGAATGCATCGGCTGCACCAAATGCATTCAAGCATGTCCTGTGGATGCCATTATTGGCAGTGCAAAGCAGCTGCACAGCGTGTTAACGCATGAGTGCACTGGCTGTGGCTTGTGCCTGGACCCTTGCCCCGTGGATTGCATCGAGTTATTACCCGTGCCAGCGCCGTTATACGATCGCGCCACCGCACGCACGCGCTACGGGAACAAACAAATTCGCGCCCTGCGTTCGCTCGATGAGCAAACCAGGCGTTATCAACACAACAAACGGCTCACCACGCAACCAACTGATCAACAAGCCAAGCAAGACTATATTTTAGCCGCCCTGCAACGCTCACAAACTAAAAAAACCAACCGCGCTCCCCCGCATGAACAAAACCACGGCTGATACGCTCTTCTCACGTCTGCGCGAGCGCAACCCACACCCGCGCACCGAATTAGTCTATCAAACGCCCTTTGAATTACTCATTGCCGTGATGTTATCGGCGCAAAGCACTGACCGGCAGGTTAATCGTGTCACCGCCGCTTTATTTGCTGCAGCCAACACACCCGCTGGCCTGTTGCAATTAGGCGAGGCACGCGTGAAACAATTGATACAGTCTCTTGGGTTATGCAATACCAAGGCGCGGCATATTATCCAAACCTGTCAGCTGTTGGTCTCTGTTCATCAAGGGCAAGTTCCGGAACAACGTGCAGCGTTAGAAGCGCTGCCTGGTGTGGGGCGAAAAACCGCAAATGTGGTGCTTAACACCGCGTTTAACCAACCCACCATGGCCGTGGACACGCATATTTTTCGAGTAGCCAACCGCACTGGATTAGCCCCTGGCAAAACACCCCTAGCCGTGGAGCGAAGTTTGTTAGCGATAGTTAGTCCAGACTACCTCCTTAACGCGCACCACTGGTTAATTCTTCACGGTCGCTACGTGTGTACCGCGCGCCAACCGCGCTGTGCCAGTTGTGTTATTCGCGATTTGTGTGCCTACCCACAAAACCACACGCATTGACAAGCAAATTTCGTTTGCGGCGCACGAATTTTGCATGTATTATCGCTGTATGCAACCCATTCTGCGTAATATTGAGCATAAAGTAGAACAATTACTGCGTATTTTTCCGGTAGTTGCACTCGTTGGCGCTCGTCAAACGGGTAAAACCGTCTTGGCAAAAAAATTACGTCCCGATTGGACCTACTGTGACTTAGAAAATCCACACGATTTTGAATTAGTTGATCGTGACCCGCTGCTGTATTTTCAACAATACCCAACACGAATCATTTTTGATGAAGCCCAGCATTACCCGAAACTATTTGCAGTCCTTCGCGGGATCATTGACGCCAATCGTGCTGAAAAAGGGCGCTTTATTATAACCGGCTCCAGTAGTCCCGATTTATTACGGCATTTATCCGATAGTTTAGCCGGACGAATTGGCATCGTTGAAATTGGCACTTTAAAAATCAACGAATACTATCAGCAGCCCTTAAGCGAATTGTACACGCTGTTTCATCAGCCATTAAACAAAAAAGCGCTAAACTTTGCCACTCCACCGCGTAATACCACGCAAGTACAAAAAATCTGGCTGCAAGGTGGTTACCCTGAGCCGCTACTCACCTTAAGTGAGCAAGATTACCGTTTGTGGATGCAAAATTACCGTGATACGTATATTAACCGTGACATTGCTCAACTTTTTCCGCAACTCAATCGCAATAAATACCAGCGATTTATCAATATCTTGGCCAATCTATCGGGCACGATTCTCAATAAATCGGAAGTAGGTCGTATCTTAGAGTTCAGTGAAAGTACCGCTCGCGACTATTTACAAATAGCAAGCCAAACGTTTATCTGGCGCGAATTACTGAGTTACGAAAAAACGAACATGAAGTCCATCGTTAAACTACCCAAGGGACACCTACGCGACAACGGTTTATTGCATTTTTTACTCAATATTGTTGACCAGGAAGCCCTGTTCAACTCGCGTTATATCGGCTTATCATTCGAAAGCTTTGTCATTGAGGAGTTACTAAAAGGACTGGATGCTACCACGGTGACCAATTGGCAAGCGCATTATTACCGCACCCGCGCTGGCAGTGAAATTGATTTAATTTTAAGCGGCCCATTCGGCACGTTACCCATCGAAATAAAATACGGCAGCACCACGCCATTAAAACAGTTAAACGCACTCACGCGTTTTATCATCGATAATGAATTACCCTATGGCTTACTGATTAACCAGTCAACACAGGCCCTGTGGTTAACTGAACACATCTTTCAGCTACCCGTCGGCTGGATATAACTCACACCGCAATGGGTGCTTTAATGCGCGGGTGCGCTTGATAATTCAACAAGGCGATATCATCGTAGGTATAATCAAACAAACTGGGTGGTTTGCGTTTCATTACGAGCGTGGGTAGCGGGTAGGGAGTGCGGGTGATTTGCAGTTGGGCTTGCTCTAAATGGTTGGCGTACAAATGGCAATCACCACCAGTCCAAACAAACTCACCCACGCCCAAGCCACACTGCTGCGCAACCAAGTGCGTCAGCAACGCGTACGACGCAATGTTAAACGGTACGCCCAAAAACACATCGGCAGAGCGCTGGTAGAGCTGGCACGACAACCGCTGCTTCGCCACATAAAATTGGAACAACGCGTGACAAGGCGCCAACGCCATTTCCGCTAAATCACCCACATTCCAGGCACTTACAATTAAACGACGTGAATCAGGGTTGTGCTGAATCTGCTCGACTACCGCACTGAGTTGATCAATCACACGGCCGTCTGGCGTGCGCCACTGGCGCCATTGCTGACCGTACACCGGACCCAGGTTACCAGCAGCATCCGCCCATTCATCCCAAATGCTCACGCCGTGTTCCTGCAAATACCTAACGTTGGTGTCACCCTGCAAAAACCACAATAATTCATGGATCACGCTTTTCAGGTGAATTTTTTTTGTGGTCACCAGCGGAAACCCCGCGTTCAAATCAAAGCGCATTTGATAACCAAACACCGAGTACACGCCCGTACCGGTGCGATCAGCTTTTTCTACTCCATTGGCCAAAATGTGCCGAATCAATTCATGATACACGTGCATGACGCGTTGTCCACCCTAAATAAAGACCCACTACCAGCAACGGCAACGACAAAAGCTGTCCCTCCGTTAACCACCCCCACGCCAAAAAACCAACCGCTTGGTCGGGTTGACGCCAGGTTTCCGCTAGTGAACGCAACAGCGCATAACTGACTAAAAACAAAGCTGAAACGCGACCTACCGGACGTGGTTTACGTGCATACCACCAAATAATACCAAACAGCAGCAACCCTTCTAAGCCCATTTCGTACAATTGTGATGGATGGCGTGGTTGGTTATCAACCGCCGGAAACACCATACCCCACGGCACTTGCGTGACACGTCCCCACAATTCGCCGTTAATAAAATTACCCAACCGACCGGCTGCCAAGCCTAGTGGCACCAAAGGCGCCACAAAATCAGCCACGGCCCAAAAGGAACGCTGCGTTTGCCGGGCAAATACCCCAACAGCAATTAACACACCGATTAAGCCACCATGAAACGACATACCCCCTTGCCACAGCGCGAACAGCTCCCAGGGTCGGTGGTAGAGCACCTGAGCGTTATAAAACAGCATGTAGCCAACCCGCCCACCCATCACCACCCCAAGGGCAGCATAAAATAACAAATCATTCAGTTCCTCAAGTTGCCACGCCAAGTGAAAATGCCCAATGCGCCAACGCGCCAAACCCCACGCACAACAAAATCCCAAGAGGTACAATAACCCGTACCAGTGGATCTGCAGCGGGCCCAACGCAAGTGCGACTGGATCAAACTCTGGAAACACCATCATAATTTACCTGCCCGTATCAAAGCACCTAATCCAGCCTGCTCCAGGGCACGCTGCACGTGCAAGCGAATATCCGACGCACGTTCCAATTGCAACACATCCGCCAATAACTGTTGCGCCACTGACATGGAAACGCTGCGAATAATCCACTTCACCCGCGGTAAACTGGCCGAGTGCATGCTTAGCATATCAAAACCCATCGCCAACAACAGCACCACAGCATACGGATCACTGGCCATTTCACCACAAAGACTCACCTCAACGCCAGCAGCATGCCCACCCTCCACCACCGCGAGCAAGGTTTTTAGCATGGCCGGATGCAAGGCATCGTACAAGTTAGCTACCCGTGCATTGTTGCGGTCTACGGCGAGCATGTACTGGGTTAAATCATTACTGCCAATCGATAAAAAATCAACCCGACGTGCTAGTTCACGCGCCTGAAACGCCGCGGCGGGCACTTCAATCATCACGCCCAAGCGGGGTTTTTCGATCACCAATTGTTCGTCAAGCAGTTCAGCGTACGCTTGGTCTATCAGGTAAATGGCCTCGTCCACTTCATGCAACGTGGTCACCATGGGCAATAGGAGTCGCAAATTATTCAAATCAACGCTGGCGCGCAGCATGGCGCGCACTTGCAATAAAAACAACTCGGGGTGATCAAGCGTAATACGAATGCCACGCCAGCCCAAAAAGGGGTTTTCTTCCTCCACCGGAAAATACGGCAACACCTTGTCGCCACCAATATCCAGCGTGCGCATGGTGACGCACCGCGGGGCAAACGCCTGCAAAATTTGCCGATAAATAATGTACTGCTCGTCCTCCGAGGGAAAGCAGGCGCGTCGCATGAACGGAATTTCTGAGCGATACAAACCAACGCCTTCGGCACCCACGCTCATCGACAACCCAGCATCCAGCACCAAACCGGTATTCACTTGCAACGAAATGCGGTGTTGGTCGGTGGTATCGGCTGGCAACTCGCGCAAACTGACTAACTGTTGATTCAGCTCATGTTCTTCGCGCGCTAATTGTTTGTATTCACTAAGCAATATTTTTGACGGCGAAAGAAACACGTGCCCGTCATACCCGTCCACAATCAGCGCGCGTTTTGCCAGCTTATCAAACACCACCCCGCGCACGCCCATAACACTCGGCACACCGAGCGCACGCGCTAAAATGGCCGCATGCGAATTAGGGCCACCGCGCACCGACACCACACCCGCTAATTGTCCTTCCGGAACTTCCGCGAGAGCTGCCGCGGTAATTTCTTCCCCCACTAAAATGGCGCGGCGCGGGTAGTTAACCTCCACCTGTTGAGACGATTGCAATTCAGCCAATACACGCCGACCAATATCACGTAAGTCACTCGCGCGCTCGCGTAAATAGGCATCGGTCATCGCATCAAAATGCGAGACATGCTCTTTAATCACCTGCGACAAAGCGGCTTGTGCCGTTAAGCAGTGCGTGCGAATTGCCTGTTCAATTTCTTGGCCTAAGCTGTCTTGATCCAACAGGTGCAAGTACACATCAAACAACGCGTACTCACTTTCCTCTAGGCTTGATTTAATTCGCCTTGCTAAGCGGTGCATGCTATCGCGCGCTAACTGCAAGGCCGACCGCAGCAAGGCAACCTCTTGCTCAACATCGTCGGTGAGTTGGCGCGGCACGGCATCAATATCCGCCGGCGGATACACCACCACCGCGGTACCAATTGCCACCCCAGGCACACAGCCGATACCTTTTAGAGTAATTTGCGATAGTGGCCGGCGCCGGCCCAGCACGCGCGGTTGGGTTAGCTGGGCTAGCTCACCGGTGGCTTCCGCCTCCGCTAACAAGCCACCCAACTGTGCCGCGAGTGTGATTAAAAACGCTTCTTCGGTGTCGTCAAAACAGCGCGCTTCGCGCAACTGCACGGTTAAAACTCCGTAACAGCGACGGTGTTGAATAATCGGCACACCTAAAAACGCGCACAAATCGCCTTCCGCCAGGCGTTGGTCGCGATAAAAATTGGGGTGCAAAGCGGCGTTGTCCACATTGATGGGTTCTTCGCGCCGCCCCACCAAACCAATAAGTCCGTGCGTAACGGGGACTCGCACCACGCGCTCAGCGGCTTTAGCCAAGCCATCGGTACTCATCAGCACAAACTGTGCGTGTTTACTATCAATGAGGTACACGGAGGCGGCATCAACGTTAAGCGCCTCGCGCACCTGCTGCACGAGTAACGCCAGTGCTTCTGGCAAGCGCGTGCAGGCCGTTACCTCTTGTACAATGCGTTTTAACGAGTTTAACATGAGCACTAACGACCATGTGAGCTAGATTTTCGTCCCGTACGCGGATGAATACGGCGCTTTTTCAGGTACGATTCTAACTCATTCATCGCCTCAAGATAGACTTGTTTTTTAAAAAAAATCACTTGCTGCGCCGGCTCATTAAAATCGATCCACCGCCAGCTATCAAATTCAGGCGAATCACTCAAATCCAGGCGAATTTTCTGTTCACTGGACACTAGGCGCAATAAAAACCACTTTTGTTTTTGTCCAATCACGAGCGGCGTGGTACCATGCCGCAGGTATTGTTTGGGTAATTTATAGGTTAACCAACGCTTGGTCATGCCTAAAATTTCAACATCGGCACGTTCCAAGCCAATTTCTTCGCGTAGCTCCCGTACCATCGCATCAATAGCCGATTCTCCGGCACTCAGCCCCCCTTGCGGAAACTGCCACGCATCAT
>DAIDLK010000005.1:0-10694 GCA_027449525.1 Legionellaceae bacterium
ACCGGTCATAAGGTGTTTGATACCGTACAAAAAGCACAACATGTCGCCGATTATGTGGTGGCGCGTTTAGTGGATCTTGGCATCACACACGCTTTTTCAATTCCTGGTGATTTTGCGTTTACCATTGATAGAGCGCTTATTAACAATAAAAATTTAGTCAACATTGTTTCAGCAAATGAATTAAACGCCAGTTATGCGGCAGATGGCTACGCACGAGTCCGTGGTGCTGCTATTTTATCAACAACCTATGCGGTGGGTGAACTTAGTGCTCTGAATGGGGTGATGGGAGCAAAAGCGGAAAATAATATCATCTTTCATTTGGTGGGCTTCCCAAATCATGCCGTCGTATCAAAACGCCAAGCGATCCATCATACATTAGGCGATGGAGATTTTAATCAATTTTTTCACTTATCAGCTACTACAGCTTGTGTGTCAGCAGTCATTACACCCGACAACGCTCGACGCGAAATGAATAGGGTCATTTATGAAGCATTCAAGTTCAGACAACCTGCTTATATCTCTATCTCCATGAACGATGGCGAACAACTAGTTACTGATAAAACCAATGAAGATTTTTATCACCCTTCGAGTAATCCAGAGGAACTCAGTAAAGCAATCGCGCTCATCCTCAATCGATTACAAAATTCTGATCAGGTTGTGTTCGTACCGTCAGTAAAACTTGACCGTTTTCATCTGACGCATAAAGCAATGGACTTGATAGAGGCACTCAATGTTCCTTTTGTTATTATGCCGCACGATAAATCGGTATTACCTGAAGACCATCCTCTCTATGCAGGATTTTATGCCGGTGCATTATCTGATCCGGGCACAGCCGAGAGAGTGGAGAATGCCGATCTAGTCATCAATCTAGCTGGGGCGTTATGGTCGGATTTTAATACGGCTTTATTTACCAATCATTTAGACCACGCTAGAGTGCTTAATTTAGACATGACGTTTGTCAGTTATCAAGACACTTACCTTGCGAATGTCTATCTCTCGGAGATAATTGAGGCACTCCTTCCTCAGGTTACCTCAAAAAATTACCTAACGCGGTATCAAAAGCCCTCTTACGCGCCATTGCCAGTGACTGAAACGCCGCTAACACTCGATACTTTTTATTCACAATTGATTCATTTTTTACAACAAGACGATGTGCTGGTAGTAGAAACTGGCTCATCTTCTATTAATACTTCTAAATTACCCCTACCGAAAGGCGTAAAATACCATAACCAAACCCTGTGGGGGTCAATCGGCTGGGCAACACCTGCAACACTTGGTATCGCTCTTGCTAACCCTACAAAACGAGCCATTTTAATCACAGGGGAAGGCGCACATCAGATGACATTAAACGAACTCGGAATCATGGGTCGCTATCAGGTCAAACCAATCATCTTTTGTATCAACAACCATGGGTATATGATTGAACGCGCGCTTGAGGCCGACCCTAACCCGAGCTATGATGACCTAGCACAATTAAATTACCGCCTCTTGCCTGGAGCTTTTGGTTGTGAGCACTGGTTATCGGTAACCGTTAAAAATCAAGCAGAGTTAGCTAGTGCCTTAGTTGCTGCTCGCAAACAAGATCAAGGCGTGTATATTGAAGTCGTTACCGCTGAGCAAGATTACGGCACTGCACTCAGTTTTTACCGTAAGCAGCTACTCGGCTCATCACGCTAATGCAATTTAATCTACCGATTAAATTATCCCCCTCTTTTTATAATTTATCAAAACAGCTCACTGCGCTGGGTTGGAAAGCAACAAGCAACCCATTGCATGCTAATCTGCACCCACAACATTTCAATTTTAACCCTGCCGCCGCCGAACATTTAGAATACAAGCACTTATTGCACGAGCTACTCGTAACGCGACATCCAGAGTTTATGCCCATGAGTTTCACTCTCAATGATTACTCTTGGCCGAACGTCTTACCTTATTTGGCACGCAACTCAACCAAACGGTGGATTTTAAAACCGTCGCTACTCAATAATGGCCAACACATTCAGTTGTTCGCAAAAAAAGAACAACTAGTTCAATATTTCTGTAGCCCGCAACGCTTAGGAGGCCCCCACGTGCTGCAAGAATATATCAATCCGCCCGATTTGTTGCGTGGACACAAATACACTATCCGCCTCTTTGTCGCACTAACCCCGTCAAAAGCCTATCTTTACCCTCATGGCTATTTAAACGTGGCGCGCTTACCGTACGCAGCGCACTCATTTAGTGATTTACGTCCGCATCTGACCAACGAACATTTGTCGGCGCATGAAATAAACGTTCACCAAATCCCTACGGATCGTTGGCCGACTTTTTCCACGTTTTATCCAATGATGAAAAAAATAATTGAACAGACGCTTCGTGCGTTACGCTTGCGACACCCGCAAACTTTCACCGCCGAAGCGAATAAAACGTTGGCTTTATTTGGCTTTGATTTTTTAATTGACCATACTCAGCGCGTCTGGCTACTGGAAGCGAACCACGGTCCATGTTTCCCTATTTCGAACACGCATCCTTTGCAAGAGTATCTCTATCATGATTTTTGGCGTGCCTGTGTTACCGATGTTATTTATCCGTTGCTGGGTATTACTGCCAATTTTACCAACCAGGGACCTCAATTTACTGTGCTAGACACTCGTTCGTAATAGTTAAACGACCAAGCATACGGGTTATTGGCGTTGCTCGGATGGGGCTCTGACTTCATTAGAATCCAATCTGACCAATTCACCCCAGGAAAAAACACATCCGCTGTAAACGTGTGCTCGATACGGGTTAAATACAAACGCTGCGCCAACGGCAAAGCCTGCGCATACAGCGATGCGCCACCGATGATCATCACTTCAGACGCACTAGCAGCCAACTCTAATGCGTCGTCTAAACTAGCCACCACAACCGCATCCGTGTTTAAATTGACGGCATGGCTTAAAACAATATTCAAGCGCTTTGGCAACAAGCGACCAATTGATTGGTGCGTTTTACGTCCCATCACCACCGGTTTTCCCAATGTCAGTGCCTTAAACTGCTGTAACTCTTCTGGTAAGTGACACAGTAATTGCCCCGCATGCCCCAATCCATCGGCAGCATCCACTGCAGCAATTAGACTGATGATCGACACGTTAACCCACTCCGTGCTGTTGCACTAATTTTGCCGCCATACTAACTGCCGCAATTAAACTAGAGGCATGTGCTTGACCGCTGCCAGCCAAATGCAATGCGGTTCCATGATCCACTGAGGTACGGATAATGGGTAAACCCAAAGTGACATTGACCGCTGCACCAAAGCCTGCGTACTTCAATACCGGCAAACCTTGGTCATGATACATTGCCAACACGACATCATACTCACCGTCTCGCACGTGATTAAATACCGTATCGGCCGCCATAGGGCCAACCGCATCAATGCCTTCTTGACGTACTTGCTCAATGGTGGGAATGATGGTTTCAATCTCTTCTCGTCCTAAATATCCAGCCTCACCCGCGTGCGGATTTAATCCCACCACGGCAATTTTTGGCTGCAATACGCCAAAATGACGTTGAAACGCACAATGAATAATCCGCAGGGTATCAACTAACAATGGCTGCGTAATAGCGTCAGGAACTGAGCGTAATGGCAGATGGGTGGTGGCCAGTGCAACACGTAATTTGTCACAGGTTAATAACATCACGACCTTTGCTACACCACACTGTGTCGCAAAAAACTCGGTGTGCCCTGAAAAGACAAAACCAGCATCATTTAGCACCGATTTTTGCACCGGGGCCGTCACTAAGGCAGAAAACACCCCTGCCAAACACGCCGAAACCCCCTCAGTTAATAACGTTAATACATAGCCGGCATTGTTTGGATTCAATACGCCTGCAATAACCGGTTCAGCTGTTGGAAATGACCAAACGGTTAAACTTCCATCATTCGGCTGCACAGGATTTACTGGTGAATAATCACGCAAAGTAACGGCCATTTTCAGCTGTTGCATGCGTGCACTTAAGGCTAATTTATCCGCCAAAATCACCACTGGATAAGGCACTGTTGCTAATGCCAAACAAATATCCAAACCAATCCCAGCGGGCTCACCGCTGGTGACTAACAACGGTTTCATCATGCTAAACGCTTATCCAGCAACTGAATAAATGCCGTACCACGCAAATGCTGCTGCCATGTTTGCACCGCTTCGGCAAATTTGCGTTGCTGCAGGAATTGTCGCACTTGTTGGCGCTGATAAGTTGAGGAATCATCTTCCGTTTTACGTTCTAACACTTGGATCAAATGCCAGCCAAATACTGTTTTAATCGGCTTACTAATCACATTGATTGGTAGCGCATTCATTACATCAGCAAAAGCAGGCACTAATTCTTCGGGGGTAACCCAACCCAAGTCGCCACCCTTAGCCGCACTGACATGGTCCAGTGAGTACTGACGCGCCATCTGAGCAAAATCTTTACCTGATTTTAATTGTTCGTATAAATTAACAATCAGCTTGCTGGCTTCTTGTTCCGTCATATTGACATCTTGCTTTAATAAAATATGCCGCACGTGCGTTTTAGTGACATCATGTTGCACATGATTCGCGCCCACAGAAACTAATTTTATCAGTTGAAACCCATTGGCAGCACGTAATGGTCCTCTCACTTCACCGGCGTGCATCTTGACCACTTCAGTGGCAAATAATTCAGGTAACTCGGCTAAATGACGCTCGCCTAAATCGCCCCCTTCTAAGGCATACTCTCCACTCGACTCAGCGATTGCAAGACGTGTAAAATCATCTCCTGCCTTAATTTTATGCAATACTTGCATGGCCTTTTCCCGCGCTTTGTTTACTTGCTCAGTGGTTGGCTCTTCTGGTAAGGGAATCACTATGTTTTGCATATGATACACTTGCGGGTTTTTTTCTAAATGTTCAGCTGATTGAAGGTAATCCTTCACTTGTTGCGAGGTAATATTAATTTCCCGACCTACCGCGTTTTGCTGCACACGACTAATCAGCAGTTGCTTACGCAGGCTATCGCGATACATTGCATACGTTAGACCCTGCTGTTCAACTGCTTCGCGGAGTGCGTCTACCGACACATGATTGGAAGCGGCGATCCTGGCCACGGTCTCATCCAGCTCGATGTTGTCTATGCTCAAATTATTAGCCGTCGCTATTTGTAGTTGAATCTCTTCATCAATTAAGTGCTGCAATACTTGTTTACGCAGCACAGTGTCTTCAGGAAGCGGCATTTTTTTTGCCAATAGTTGATGACGTACAAGCTGTAGCTGTTGTTCGAGCTCACTGGCTGTGATGACATTATCATTGACCACGGCAACCACTTGATCAAGTGGTTCAGCTAAAGCACCCGCTGACAACACTATCCACAATACAATGCCCAACCGTTTCAACATAGCCCCATTCCCCATCATAAAGAACTAACATACCCTGGCAAATAACTTTGAATAGTACTCGCTGGATCGGTAACACCAACTGATCCTAAGCCTTTTAACACAATTTGAACATAGACATTGTTGTTATACTTTGGGCTGACTGTAGTATTTGATAAACTATCAAATGCTCGCCCACCCATCAGACGCACAGCCCAGCAACAGGTATCGTATTGTAACCCGATAAAACTCAACATATCGTATTGCTCACTGATATTATAACTGAACACTCCCGTGGCACTCCACTGTGGATTAACCGGCCATGCCGCAGCGACGGTTGCTTGATGTAATGGGGTATTCAACGAATCGCGACCATTACCTTGATACACATTGCCGCTCACGAGATAGGAATAACCGAACCGTAGCATACGATTTAACTCAGGTTGATAGGCTAAGTTAATGGCCGTGTTATTAGTTGCATGCGTAGCAGGATCCCACATCCAACTTGCATCGGTAGCCCAGGCTGAATTCAATTGTAACGCCACATGCGAAGCAAATGGGGAGTTTTTAGCCGTTGGCGAGAGATAACCTAACACCAGTGGGCTATCAGTGCACTCACCATTGGCCTGAAAACATAATTGGACTTGGCGATCAGCAAAATAATGTAATTGCCCCACGGCAATACTGGCCAACTCGCGACCGGAGGCATCTGTTAACCAACGCGACGTGACTGCATAAGCCAATTGGTTTGCATCGCCAATGCGGTCAATCCCCGAAAAGCGATTAGCACGAAAAAGTTGTTCCATACTGAAAATCATGTAGGCTGAATCAAATGCCGGAATCGCGGATTGATTCTGATAAGGAACCTTCAGATAATAGAGGTGGGGTTCCAGTGTTTGTGTATACCCATGACCCAACCAGTGATCATGCCGATCAAAAAACAAACCGGAATCAACGCTATAGCGCGGTATCGTGCGCTGCATCGTCTGAGCAGGATTACCAGACAAGCCGTAGAGATGATAGTAATTTTCAACTAACTCTACTTGCGGTTGTATATATCCCCAGGGCTGGCGAATGGCGGTCGAAACGGTTGGCTGAGCATGTAAGCGCGGTCCTTGAAGCATGTCAGTGTGAGGTATTGGCCAACGAAATTGATCGTATTGTGTGATTAAATTTAATTGCGTATTGAACGGCAGGTTGTCGTAAACACCCCGCGCGCGCAATTGCGGTAACCGTTGGTAAATAGGACTCACGGCCGCTTGATTAATCGGATTCAGGGTTTGATACGATTCGGCAATACCAGTAAACAACCAGTGATCCGTGCTGTACCGCACTAAACCACTTTGCTGCAATTGATTGGTGGTGGTTAAAACCAAGTTGTTACTAAAATCTTGTAAATAATAATCATCTGAAAGGCGCTGGTAATTCCATGCGAAGCTTAATTGATCAGAAAGTGTTGTGTCATCACGCCAAACAAATGACCAGCGATTATCCGACTGATTGAGTAACTGCGGATAATCCACCGCATTGACACTTAAAAAATGCCGATACGCTTGATCAGCCGGCAGAAAATGTGCACTCAAAACTTGACTGGAAGACGAGTTCATCCAACGCAAATCCGCACCAAGCATCATGCCGCGAAAGGTATACGCATGCGGAATAAGCGTTGCATCGTAATTAGGTGCGATATTCCAATAAAAAGGTGCGGCTAAATCAAAACCACCCAGGTTAGAATAACCGAGCACCGGCATTAGGAAACCAGACTTTCTTGCTTTCGAGGTGGGAAAACTAAGGTACGGAGTATATAACAACGGCCAGTCATGCCACTTAAGCCACACATCATGTGCAATGCCTCGCCCCTGTTGATGATCAAGGTAAATGTCATGCGCGCTTAGTAACCAATCACGATGTTGTGGGGGGCAGGTACTGTACGTTACGTGCTCAAGGCGCCAATCTAGATTGTTAAAACGTTCAATCAACCGCGCCAACCCCCAGGCAGGCAACAATGGATTAGCCCGTTGCGTTTTTATACGGTACAATGCGTCCGTGAGTTTCGCGCTATTGTCAGTTGGGTTTAACTGCACGCGACGCGCCCATACCTCCCGCTGCGACTCGCGATAGTGTACGTGGTCAATTAATTCAATTTGTGTAATATGTTGCGTCTTTGCGTCTCGCGTCACGTAAGCCGATGCTGCGCCAATCAACCGTTCATCCGAAGAAGCCTCGACATGACCGGTTAAACTGGAACGTCCATTTGCCAATAGGGTGACTCGATCGGCACTGATGCGCATTGTGTCCATGGGTACTCTTGGTATAGAGTCTTCGCGATAAGTACCATGACACAACCCATCCGACACACTGGGTTGCCAACCTAAGCAAGCGAGCAGTTGGCTTGTATTAGGTATCGTAAAGCCAGGCTGATCGACAAAAGTACAATCCTGCACATTGCCAGCTAGGGCATGCGCCGTCAACAGCAAGGCTGCCATGGTAACGCCGCGCGATTTGAGACGAATCCCAATGTTCAGGATCACAAAAATGCCTTATGATGCTGCATGATGCCTCATGTTTATTTGGGAGAAAAGTATACCATGTCTGTTAGGCAAAACGCACTGAATGAGTGGCTTGGCTCGCTATTCAAACCATCAACCTATACATTAACGGCCATTCCTGGTGATGCGAGCTTTCGGCAGTATTTTCGCGTGCAACAAAACGATAGGAACGCCATTGTGATGGACGCACCACCTAATCGATTCGAAATGAAACCATTTATAGAAATTGCCAACCTTCTTAGGCAACAAGGGATTCATGCACCAGAAATATTCGCCAGTGATGAACGGCTAGGTTTCGCTTTACTGGAGGATCTAGGCGATACGCTCTTATTCAGCCAGGCCAACTCGCGTGAGGTGCTTACCTATTACACCAAAGCACTGGATATTCTCATCACGCTACAGCAACGGCTGACCAGTCACCCCCAACTGCCAGTATTTAATATTAACTTTATGCAACGAGAGATGAGTTTATTTCAAAGCTGGTTTCTTGAACAGTGGCTGGGCATGCAGTTAACTGCCGCAGAAAAAAGCTGCATTCAACAAACCATGCAACAACTTACAAGCCATTTAGCCAGCCAACCGCAACAATTCATTCACCGTGATTTCCACTCACGTAATTTATTAGTCATTACGTCAGCGGCGCACCCACGCCTCGGTGTGATTGATTTTCAAGATGCCATGCTGGGGCCTTGGACTTACGACTTAGTCTCTTTAACCAAAGATTGCTACCTTCGTTGGCCCGAAGCACAGCAAAGCGAATGGGTTGGCTATTTTTATCAGCAATTGCCCAATCAATTTGGCTGGTCTTTGGCAGAATTTCAACACGCGGTGGATTGGTGTGGCCTGCAACGTCACTTGAAAGTTTTAGGAATTTTTTGTCGGTTACACCTGCGTGACAAAAAATCAACCTACTTACACCACCTTCCGCTTACGCTTCAACACACCATGGATTGCCTAGCCCGTTACTCGTGCTTTCACCCGTTGTATGAATTCATGCAAGAGCGCGTCATTCATTCATTCGAGGCAAAGCAAACCAGATGAACACAGCATTGATTTTTGCAGCCGGGCGTGGTGAGCGTTTACGTCCATTAACGAACCATCTTCCAAAAGCCTTGTGTGTGGTACACGGCAAACCTTTAATAGAACACCAAATTGCCGCGCTAGCAGCAGCCGGTTTTACCCGAATTATTATTAATCATGCTTACTTGGGCGACCAAATCAAACGCTACTTAGGCAACGGGACACGTTTCAACGTTGAGATTATCTACAGCCCAGAACCTCCGGGAGCATTAGAGACAGCAGGAGCCATTATCAATGCGTTACCGTATATTAACAGCAGTCATTTTGTCACCGTCAGTGCCGACATCTATACGGCATTTAATTACAGTACGCTGCGCGCTCCGAGCGACGTTTACTTGGCGCACATTATTCTTGTACCCATTAAACCTGAACACCAGCACGGTGATTTCGCGCTAACCAGCAAACAGCTGGTGCAGAATAGCCCGCCCCATTACCTGTTCGGCAACATCGCTTGCTTTAGTCGACAAGCCTTCGCCACACGGCCACTGGACCGCTACTCAATCACACAGTTATTACGCACCTGGGCCACCAACCAACAATTGTCCGGTGAGCTCTATGTTGGGGCATGGTTTGATACCGGAACCCCTGCGCGTCTAGCACTGGCTCGCTGCCATTAGTTATTACTGGAAGGAACAGGCATCTCTTCTGGTTTGGTTCGAATTGGAGCGGTACCGAGTTCAGGTGTTGCGGTCAAGTCGGCTGTTGGTTCAGGTGCAACAGCAGCCAGCTGCTCAGCACGTTGCGCACGTAACTCCTCGATAGTGATCATCGGCTGGCCAGCCCATGGATTACCTGCTTGTGTGGTAAATTCTTGCACTACATTTTGCGAAAAAGCATCAATAGCAGTGACTAAATCGGCAAATTTCTTTTCTTTATTTTGCGCTGCCAAGATTTGCTCGAATCGTTGCGAAAAATAACCAGCGGCCTCTGGTGAGTTAGCGGTAAACGCTAACAACTCTTCCAACGCCGCTTTGCTGGGTAAATGTTCTGCCATACTATTTCTCCAAGGGATTGGGATAATTACCAATGAGTGACTCGAACGATTTATTTTGCATTGCCCTAAAAGAAAACTCATCCACTTGAATCGCGTCCCAACGGGCCGCTTCAACCGCTAAAATGCACTGCATTTCTTCGGTAGTTATTTCTTGGTTAGCGACTAAATCGCTCAAATCCTGATGCAGATGCATGGCCTCCAAGCGTGTTTTGCCACGAATTTTTTTGTACAATGCTGCATGTTCTACTAGTCCTTGAAAAGCGAGCTCAACCCGATCGATAGGTTGCTTGGCATCTCCTGAAAGATACAATGCTTCCACCAACCCCTGGCGATATCGATTATTCGTGGTCATGCATTGTGCTAATTGATGGTCAACTTTATCGCTTGGATAACGCCGACAGGCACCAAACGGAAAAGCAACGATGCGCATGATCCAACCTAAAAACCGCACAGGAAAATTACGACATAACCCAAGTAACGCTTGCTCTGCTTGGTAGAAGCAATAGTTTACTCCCCATTGTGCATGCAACACCTCATCTGAATGTACCTGACTACCTGTTTGAGTAACACGCAAGGCAGCCATCGCAAGATACAGGTACGACAACGCATCAGCCAAACGAGCGGATAGTCGCTCTTTACGCTTGAAGTCACCACCTAAAACGATCAGTGATAGATCGGCCAGCCAAGCAAATACGTAACTCAAATGACTTAATCGCTGGTATTG
>DAIDLK010000005.1:10704-16470 GCA_027449525.1 Legionellaceae bacterium
GTATTGTCGTCGTAGCGGTTGCTTAGGGGTTGTAATCAAATACCCGCCAGTCCACGCCGCTAACACGGTTTTGGCAAAGTTACGCATAAAATATGCCATGTGTTGCCAGATAAGTTGCCCAAATGCTGTTTTATCTTGCTTACGCACCGCGTACAATTCATCGCGAATATACGGATGACAAGCCATGGAACCTTGACCGAAAATTAACAAATTGCGCGTCATAATATTAGCGCCTTCTACGGTTACCGAAATAGGAATACCTTGATAAGCACCCAGCATGTAATTACGCGGACCTGCCACCACCGTTCGTCCGCCGTGTACATCCATAGCATCATTAATCACAATACGGGCCAATTCGGTATTAAAATATTTAGCAATCGCTGAGGCCACCGAGGGTTTTTTGTGTTCATCTACCGCCGCAACCGTCAACAGCCTTGTCGCACTAATTAGAAAATTTAAACCAGCTATTTCAGCTAACTTTTCTTCCACGCCTTCAAAATGACCTATTTCGACATTAAATTGGCGACGTACACGGGCAAACGCACTGGTAGTAACATAAGCTACACTGGAGGATGCGGTGGCCAAGGCGGGCAAGGAAATAGAGCGCCCAATCGATAAACACTCCACTAACATTTGCCAGCCATGACCGGCACGAGCGGGACCGCCAATAATATTATCCAATGGCACAAACACTCCTTGCCCGCGAATAGTACCATTCATAAATGGTTGTTCAGCCGGTAAATGTCGATTCCCGATATCAAGATTTGGCGTATCACGTGGAATTAGTACACAGGTAATGCCTTCTCGTCCGGACTCTGGCAACAAACCATCTGGATCAACCACATTCACAGCTAAGCCTATTAAGGTAGCCACAGGCGCCAGAGTAATCCACCGTTTATTCATCGTAATCGACAACCCAAGTACCCCAGACTGCTCTACCACCACCGCTTCTGATTGGATAGAGGTTGCGTCACTGCCCGCTTGCGGTTCCGTAAGGGCAAAACAAGGGATCTCTAACCCTTTCGCTAAACGCGGTAAGTAGTGTGCTTTTTGCTGATCGGTCCCGTAGTGATAAATCAATTCGCCAGGCCCTAGTGAATTAGGCACCATGACCGTCACGGCGGCTACCCCAGAGCGAGTGGCAATTTTTAACACGATGTCAGAGTGAGCCCGCGCGGAGAAGCCTTTTCCGCCAAATTCGCTGGGAATAACTAAACCGAAAAATCCTTGTTGTTTGAGGTAGTCCCAGACTTCGGGTGGTAAATCTTGCTGTTGAGTAATCTGCCAATCATCCAGCATGCTGCATAACGTTTCTGTTTCTTGATTAAGAAATGCCTCTTCGGCGGCAGTCAAGGTCGTTTTAATAGCTGCGAGTGCTTCCCAATCGGGCGCGCCGGTAAAAATACTTTTTTCAATCCAAGTATCCCCTGCATTAAGCGCGGCCTCTTCCGTTTCAGATAATTTAGGCACAACGTTTTGCGCCCGCTTGAATAACAGCTCGAGCAATTGTTGTCGCACTGGCAATGAGCGCCTCAGCAGAATCACCGCACCGATAGCCAGCCAAAGCAACAGCGCAACAAACCACGGCAAACCAATCACGAAGGTGGCAACCATTAGATACACACCACTCGCGACCTCCCAAATGAACGCATTGAGCCCGTAAGCCACTACTACCAAAGTCACAACGGCATAGAGCAAAAACAACAACACAGCCATAACAAGTATCCTTTTGGTTCGCCCGAATAAACTTAAGACTAAGTATATACCGACCCGAATGAATTCGACTACTCTTTCCACCCTTGGGTTGAAACTGATATCATTCGGTAACTCAGAAGAATAAGATAACAATTTTAGGGCAAGTTGAGATATTAAATGGAAGTGCCGCAGCAGAGTTTTCTCACGCAGCCATTCCAGATCGGCAATTTGCTGTTGGCTAATCGCCTGATTCAAGGACCACTAGCCGGCTATAGTTGTTCTGCCATGCGTGAGTTAGTATACCAATTTATGCCGCCTGGTTATTGCGTGTCAGAAATGCTTTCAGCACAGAATTTGCTTCAGCGAGCAGGTCATAGAAACCGTTACACCCATCGTGCCGCCAAAGAAAAAACGCTTTGCTATCAAATTTCAGGCACATCACTGCAGGCAATGGTAACGGCCGCCAGTCACTTAGAAGCCGTGGGTGCCGATTTAATCGATATTAATTGCGGCTGCCCTAGAAAACGAACACCAGGCCATTTTACAAAGCCAATCATTGGTGCATTATTACTTTCGGCAAATTTTGAACGTCGATCAATTAAAGCCCTTGCGTTCACTCGAACAGTTGGACGCGCTTGACAATGCTTTAACCTATTTACCCGATAACTAAGCTTTTACTTGACGCTCCAGCCTGCTCGCGTACCAAGCGTGGCACTAAATAGCCAGGCAGCTGGGCTTGCATGGCCTGAACTAACGCCAGAGCTTCATCATCGCTTAGCTGAAAATGTGCGGCACCTTGCACCTTGTCTAAGCAATGCAAATAATACGGCAGCACGCCGCAAGCAAACAACCGTTGACTCAGCGTGACTAAACTCTCCACCGTGGCATTGATGCCAGCCAATAACACCGATTGATTTAATAAATGGCAACCTGCGGCGCGTAGACGATGACACGCTTCGTCTACCTCAGGACTTAATTCTTGGGCATGATTGGCATGCAATACCACCACGCAGTGTAGGCGGGTCTCTTGTAAAATTGACAGTAGCGACGCATCCACTCGTTCAGGCAGTACCACTGGGATGCGGGTGTGAATGCGCACGGTAGCAACGTGCGGGATAGCCGCCAAACCGGCCATTAACTCAGCTAATAAAGCATCGGCTGCCAACAACGGCTCGCCACCACTTAAGATAACTTCGTGAATACTGCAATCCTGTGCAATGTAGGCTAATGCCGCCTGCCAACCGACACGGCCCGGATTATTGTCTGCGTAAGGGAAATGGCGCCGAAAACAATAGCGGCAGTTAATTGCGCATACCCCGGTGAGAGTCAATAACACTCGCCCAGTGTATTTATGCACTAGGCCTGGCAGCGGATTCACCCTACGTTCCTGCAGCGGATCACGACTAAATTCTGCTTGCTCAGTTAATTCTTCCGCAACGGCCAATACTTGTAGTAATAACGGATCACGCGCGTTACCCTTTTGCATTCTGGCCGCAAAGCCACGTGGAACACGGGTAGCAAATTCTGCCTCGGCGGCGGTGTGTGCTAGGTCGACAGGCAATTGCAAGTATGCTAACAACTCCCCCGCTGATTTAAACCCGCTCGCGAAAATTTCTCGCCAATTAGAGTTGTCTGCTCGCATTCAATCATTAGACTTGATAAAATGTGCTCACTTTAGCGAAATTTGTCCAAAATCACAACACCGGAGCATCTCATGGCAGTGTATAGCACGAACGAATTTAAAAACGGACTGAAAGTGATGGTGGATGATGCACCTTGCTCCATCGTTGAGTGTGAGTTCGTGAAACCTGGTAAAGGGCAAGCGTTTACACGGGTTAAAATTCGTAATTTAAAAACGGGTCGAGTGGTTGAGCGAACCTATAAATCAGGCGATAGTTTGCCTTCAGCCGATGTGGTGGATGTTGAGATGCAGTATTTGTATCACGACGGTGAATTATGGCACTTTATGGTCCCTGATACCTTTGAGCAATACGCGGCAACTCAACAACAAGTCGATGAAGCAAGCCTTTGGATTAAAGAACAAGACATCTGCGTGGTAACTTTATGGAATAACGAACCCTTGCACGTAGCGCCGCCTATTTTTGTTGTGCTGGCGATCACTGAAACCGATCCAGGTCTTAAAGGAGATACCTCTGGTGGCGGTGGCAAACCGGCGACCCTGGAAACAGGAGCCGTTGTGCGTGTGCCCTTATTCGTGCAAACCGGCGAGTTAATTAAAGTTGATACTCGAAAAAGTGAATACGTTTCACGCGTCAAGGAGTCTTAGCCTTTTTCCCTTAACATAGGTAATGATTGCGGTCGCTACATCAATCCCGGTTGCTTGTTCCATGCCTTTAAAGCCGGGCGATGAGTTTGCTTCGCAGAGCATCAAACCGCCGTCTTGAAAGAGCAAATCAATCCCCGCAATCTCCAGACCAAATAATCGCGTGGCAGCTAACGCGAGTGCAGCAATTTCTTCGGTGACTGCATACGGCTCGACCCGTCCACCTAAGGAATAATTAGCTTTAAATCCTGTAACCGCCACGCGTTTCATGCAGCCAATAATTTGGTCTCCCACCACAAACACCCTCAGATCACAGCCATAACTCTTGGTGATAAATTGTTGAAAAATCAAACCATGTGCACGTGCTTCATTACTCAGTAGCTGGAGACTATCGTGCACACTGGCTCGGCTCTCGCATAAGAACACCCCGCTGCCGCGCGCACCAGTAATGGTTTTAATCACGACTGGTAAGCCTAACTCCTCTATAACAAAATCGATTGAAACAGGAAATTTCATGAACATCGTTTTTGGCGTGGGTAATTTGGCCGCATGAAATCGTTGGCTGGTTAATAATTTATCTTTCACTTGCTCGATAGCACGAAAGGTATTGCAAGTAACCACGCCACTCAACTCAAGATGGCGAATGATGGCTAAGGCACAATAATTGGTTTCCGCGCCTAATCGCGGTATCAAAAAATCAGGCAGCTTCGTCAATACGCCATCAATATACACGCCGTGCGTCGGATTATTGGCTACCATTAAATCGAATTGTTCAGGTTTATAAACAGTGATTTGGATATCCTGTGCAGCCGCAGCCTCACACAAACGTTGAATCCCGTGGTCTTGCGCCGTTAATTCACGCGTCGTTCGTTTATATAAAATCCAGCCATGCATAATCTATTGTCTAAGAGCGTCTAAAACGGTGTTGGTGATTGATCGTCTCATGGTTCATCTCCTGTTTCAATCCTGCACGGTCCGTGCAAATAGTATTCTTTATTTAAATTCTTTGTCATAAGGCATTCCAATCAGGAATAGCTTGATCGAGCCAAGCCAATAACGCCTGACGACGACTCACCGATCCCTCATCCAAGCTTTGCAAACAAAGAAACGCAATCCTCTCATCACCTGCTGCACGCCGTAAGCGCTGTTTAATTTTATTTTCGCAATGCAGCCCACTATGAATCATTACGCCTTGTAAGCGCTGATCAACGAGTGCTAGTTGGCGTTTGATGCACAGATGCGCCAACAGTCCAACCGGCGAATATTGCCGACTATCACGAAAACGGTAACTAATATTATTGAGCAGTATTGCTGGATTTTCTAGAAAAAATTCAGCCAATACACTTTTGTCCATTGCATGCGGCACATGCGGCAAACGCCAATAGTGTTTGGTAAAGCCTGCGTTCACTGCGGCGTGCTCTTGAACCAAATGGTGTAAGTCTGGAGTACGTCGAGGGTAAAATCCTCTCGCAGAATGACATCGTTTCCATGCCCCCCGCAGCACCACATGGCCATCTTGAAAAAAATCCTCCGGAGTGACAGACCGCAACAAAAAAACATCATCATTAAAATAAATAAATTGCGTGGATAATTTAGGAATACGCCACAGGACTGTCTCGATGGCTAGGCTATTAAACAAGGGTAAATAATCAGTGAGATCATAAAAAAGGTCATGATGATCCACGCATTGAATTTTGTTACGCCCAATCGATGGTATCCGCGAAAGAAAATCAGGTCGCTGCGCATCCGTGACTAAGTAGATGAAGCGCAACCAAGGAGCAAAATAA
>DAIDLK010000006.1:0-16057 GCA_027449525.1 Legionellaceae bacterium
TAGAGGTTATGTGGCTCGCTGCTGCTGACTAGGCACGCTATTTAGCAGGTCAAAATGAGGAATAATTAAGCCGGAACGCGGTTTAATGCGTGACGCAACAGCTAACCGATACACAAACCACGGCAACGGTAAGGCCAGTAAGGCCCAGGGAGTGGCTAGTTCAACCATCGTCGGCTCCTTTGCCGAATCCAGGCTTTTGCCACATGAAATAACGGATCAATGTTAGCCTGATATTCTGCACTGAAGGGGGCTTCTAGCAGCGGGCCTCGCACGGATTCAAACGGTAGTTTTTTGCTCGATTGTTGCAGAAACAACAGCCATGCTTCACCCTGTAGTGCAGCTACCGAGGCGCGTGGGTAATACAACAGCGCTACTTGTTTTAATAAAATTGAAATCCCTGCAGCCGTTGAATTGGCATTGAGATGTTGTCGGTGATAGGACTCCAATTCTGCCAATTTGCGCAGTGCCTCCCGGCGAATTCGTCGCCTAGAACGCGTGCTGAACAAAAACACCGCTACCACAAAGCTAATTAGCAAACCGCATAACAGTAGCCAATAGCCTGACGCAAGCGGCCACCAGGTTATTGGATTAGGCAGATGGATGTCATGCAGTTCGGCTAAACTATCAGGCATATGACCTCCTAGGAAAAATCTGCTGAACGAATGATGCTAGTTTTGTCTCGGTGGTGACTTGCTGGCACGGTGCGTTTAGTTGGCGAAAGCACTCGCTAATACCGGCAATTCGTTGTTCGCAGCGCTCTTGATAAGCACGGCGAGCGTATGAGCTACGTAGATTGAGCAAAGCAGCTTGTCGACCGTCACTAATTGGATAGATTCCTGCGGGTGGTGCCGTCAACTCAATTGGATCACAGACGTGGAGGGCAATCAAATCGTGTCGAGCCTTTAAGCGCGCTAATTGGGGTAATACGGATGGATTGAGCTGGTAAAAATCGCTGATTAAAATGACTAAACTGCCTGATTGGGTTATTTGGTCTAATCGCAATACGGCACTGCTAAGGTTGATTGTTTGCTGCTGCACCGGCTTGGCGTGTTCTAAATGCGTGTAGGTGGAGAGCGCCTTGAGATAGGGGGTGAGATTTGCCTGACGTAATTTAGGCGCAAAGTCGTGGCAATTGTGGGCAGAAAAGAGAAGCCCGCCGACCTTATCACCTTGTTTAATTGCCGTCCACGCCAGCAATCCTGCCAACTGTGCTGCAAGGTAGGATTTGAATGCGCCCCGTGTACCAAAATACATGCAGCGGTTAAAATCGATGAGTATCATGACCGCTCGTTCGCGTTCCTCTTCATAGAGCTTCACGTGTGGTTGTCCACTGCGGGCTGTGATACGCCACTCCATATGACGAATGTCATCACCGGCTTGGTAATGACGAACATCGGCAAAATCCATGCCACGGCCACGCGCTTTAGCCGCGTGTTTACCGTTCGTTGTTTGCCGTGCACGAACCACTTGACGACGCGCTCCAGCCAAGCTTTTTAGTGCTATTAATTCTGATAAGGTTATTATAACGCCTTGAGTCATTGCTCTACGCCCAGGTTAAGGAAGTGCGACTAAACGTAACAACTCACTTAAAAAGGTATCACTGGTGATCCCCTCTGCTTCTGCCTCGTAGCTTAATAAAATACGATGACGCAATACATCATGCGCAATGCTGTGGATATCCTCAGGGGTAACAAAATCCCGACCAGCCAGCCAAGCATGTGCCTTCGCGCAGCGATCAAGTGCAATGGTTGCGCGCGGGCTCGCACCAAAACGCAACCATCTGGCTAGTTTATCGCTGTAGCGTTTAGGATCCCGCGTTGCCACCACTAAGTCAACACAATATGCGGTTAATGCGTCGCTTGTGTGCACTTCGAGAACATTCTTTCTTGCCTGAAATAAAGCACTTTGCGTCAGTTGTGTGGTTGGTTTCATCGTATCACCTGACGTACCGTTGACACGACACAGCGCTTCATTCCTTGATAGCATCAAAATGTCGTGTTCTACTTTCGGATCAGGGTAGCTAATTTTTACGTACATCAGAAACCGGTCAAGTTGGGCCTCAGGTAAGGGGTAGGTGCCTTCTTGTTCAATGGGATTTTGGGTAGCAAGGACTAAAAATAAAGCCGGTAATGTGTAAGTTTTGGCACCGATGGTCACCTGGCGCTCTGCCATGGCCTCGAGGAGGGCTGATTGTACTTTGGCGGGTGCGCGATTAATTTCATCTGCCAGCACCATTTCATGAAATAAGGGGCCGGGTTGAAAAACAAATGAACCGTCTTCTGGGTGATAAACATCTGTTCCGGTTAAATCGCCTGGCAGTAGATCGGGTGTAAATTGAATTCGATGAAAATGGCCTTCCACTCCAGCAGCAAGTGCTTTAACGGCACGCGTTTTGGCTAAACCAGGCGCCCCTTCGACCAGGAGGTGGCCATCCACCAACAGAGCGATTAGTAAGCGAGAGATTAAACTCGCTTGCCCTAGTACCTGCGAGTGCAGGTAATCTCTTAACTGAATGATGGGTTTTCTTGCCTCGAAAAGATCCTGCACGGTTCGCTCCATTAATTTGATGCTGTGCAAGATAATATGGGGGTAGCGTTTAGCTTTTCAAGAGCTCAACTTGGTCAGCTTGCAGCCCTTTTTTACCTTTAATCAAGATAAAAGAGACGTTTTTTCCGTCGCGCAAACCTTTCACATTGTCGGAATGGGTGGCTGAAGCATGAAAAAAATACTCTTGATTATCGGTCATGATAAAGCCAAAGCGTTTTTTTCGGTCGTAAAACTTAATGGTACCGTGTTGACGGTGTTTTTTTGGAGAAAAAAAGTTTTTGATGGTTTGAACGAACTTACGAAGAGTCATGCACTAGGTCCTGTTGAGCTTTTATTGAACGAGTTTACCATCATTAATGGGTTTGGGCAATTTAGTGCAGCAACAGTTTCATCCGGCAAAACTTGTTTGCGTGGCTGACAACAAGAAAACAAGCGAAACAGGAATGGCGTATTCTGTTTCGCCACCGCCTCAGTTGATGATGAGGTCGGATACGCTGGACTTGTGTTTTCGAGAAATAGATTACGGTCTATGCTTGAATGAGCAGTTGACGGCAACGTGGTTTGATTAAAGTCGGGGACCGCATCAATAACCAGTTGTTTAATGTGCGTGAGTAGATCCTTGGTCGTAATGGCATCTTCGGCGTAGCAGCTAGGGGCAATTGCTTGCGTTCGTGCCTTTTCCAAAATTTGGGGTGTCTCAGAAAACACAACCAGTTGATTGTAGGCTATTTGCTGCGCATGTTGTTTGGCTAATTCAGAAAAGTTGTAATCGCCGGGGTTACCTAAATTACCGTCTAAATAGAGGGCTAACGTCGGAAGTAATGCCGGCACTAATAAGTTATTGATGGTTGTCTCGAAGGCGGAGATTGAGGTACTGATAGTTTCGACGCTGTCTTTAGTAAAGAGTTGTGTGTGGTAACCATCTGAGTTCTGATTTAAAACGGCATAGAGGATGAGGAGCTCAACATCGCACTGTGTGGTTGCCTGGCAAATTTCTTGTAATTTACGCGGAAAAATTTTTCCACGCGGGCTATTCGACCGCGTGTGAGTAGCAATAGCAATGAGTAGACGCATGGTTTTCATAATTATAAATTGCGATAGTTTAGCATAAAAAAAAATCTTGTCGGCAATTTTTTAGACTAAATTACATCACATAGGTTGCGCTGGCAAGCACGTTACTGGTGTAGAAGTTAGCGCCAGACAGCCCGTTGCTCAGCGTTTGCAGCGGAATGGGGCCTAAATGATACGATCCCCAATCAGCAAATTCATACCCTATTCCCACTTGCCAATGTTGCGCAACAATCCGTTGTAGCCCGGCACCCACGGTAAAATTAAACGCGGCCACGTTCGCATTTGAGAAGTACGGGTTTACCACTGCTTCAGTGGACAAGGGCGTGTCTTGGTAACCAGATGCTTCATTCAACGCGACGCCTAATCCGGCACTGATCCAAGGCAGGGTTTGTGAATTAACATAGGGATTCAATAAGAGTTTTCCTTTGACATTAAAATGGGTGTGCTGGAGTTGATAAGAATAAGTGTAGTTGTCATTGGCACTGTTCGCGTCATCCCATATTGTACCGTGAACGTTGATGGGATTCGTCACGCCTATATCCAAGCCAATTTGTCCCCACAAGCCATCCCGTAAGGTTTGTTGGTGCGCTAAGAACAGTTGGCTATTAAAAAAACTATGACCGGCTTGCGTCACGAAGGTTTGCAAAACATTGGGTTGTAAGGTAAGAGTTTGCTGTTGGGTTGAGGTATTCCAGCCAGCCCCTAAACTGAGCGTACCAACAAAGTTGATGGTGCCGGAGGGCATATAGATAATTTTTAACGGCGGTGCTGCCCTAGGGCGAGGAGGAGGTTCGCTGTGCTTTTCAGGCTGTTTTTTCATCGTGCGCCCCCCTGGCTTTTCTTCGCAAACTAGCGTTACATCATTTGGATCGGGTCTTGTTGCCGTGTGGCTGCTAGGCTCGTCAAGAAGAAAAAAAGAGTGGTCACTGTAGGCGTTACAAACGGTATGCGAAGATAACAACCACAGGGTAAGGCCTATTTTTACTGATTTCATCGGCATCAATTGAAAAGTGCTATGGTATCTAACTTAACACAGATTGATGCAATAGCAAACCCGGTTAAAATGCCCGTGAGCATCGAACCGCTAGCTTGTTGGTTTTTTGATTCGTCCCGAGGCCGCCGCTACCGGCGTTAATATTCCAGCCATTCGCAGCTACAGCCGCTTCACCGGTTGATGCAAGCTCTGTCGAGCTCCAATAGTAACCTGAGCTTTCAAAATTAAACAAAGTGGAACTCATGTAGGCCCCAGTTAGTTGTTGCTGAATTGCTGTCGCGTCATTGCACGTGGCATACCCTGAATATACTCCGTCAGAAGTAGAGGAAAGTTCACATAAAGCTGGCAAGTACCAGCCCGTGTAGCATGTATTGGGTGCGCTACAATTAGTGGTGCCAGTAGCAGTTACCGATAGTAGTGCGCAATCACAAGCCGCGTATTCTTCGCTAGTCGGTACAGGACAACCCAATGTCGCAATAATCAGTGCTGTATTATTGCTACCGTTATTCATCCCGCTTGTGGTAGTGTTCCACGTTGCAGAACCAATATCGATACCCGACCCACCCCAGTTTGGAACGGCGGAAATAATTGGATTCGATTGGGAAATGGTGTCATATACCGCCGCGGTTTTACCGCTAATACTTGTGGTGGGAGACGTGGCATCATTGATGGAGTACACAAAGCCGCCCTGGTAGATGCAGCCGTAAGTGAGTACTACCACATCTGCAGAAACGGAAGGCGCATTATCGGAAGTAACAAGAATGGTACCTGGGGTGGGAGAAAGAGCCTCTTGACAATCACTGGTGGCGTTTGGGCCAGGCGTGATGGTGATCGTGCAACTAGCTCCTGGGGCTAAGGTGCTGCTACAGGTGCTAGAAGCCGATGTCCCTGCTGGCCAAGATGGGTAGCTAATGGTTATTCCAGTCATGGTGCTGGTGTGGGTATTAGTTAGGGTGAGCGAGCGTGCCGTACCGGTTAATTGGGCATTAGTTTGTGCGCATGAGCTACCGGAAACACAATCGACTGACAATGCTAAAGTGGATAAGCTAAGTGACAAACCACCTAAAGAGATATTTAATGCGTTGTCGCTGCTCGGTTGATAGCATTGCAGGCTACTGTTTTGCGGACAAACCACTGGCCCGCCAGTGATAGTGTTGGTTAGTTCACTGCCAATCACCTCGAGTGTTAAGGTACAGCTGGCGTTCGGTGCCAGGGTAAACGGATTACCACAGCTCAGATTGTCAATCACCTGTGTAACACCCGCAATGGGTTGCATGGTTAACGTGCGCGTTAAGCGCGAGGTATTGGTCACCGTGTATTGCACGAACTGCGTGGCGCTATTGGCGATGGCAAAAGTGGTAGCGGTGAGAGGGGTGAAGGTCCAGAGTGGCCCGCCAGCCAGCGCGATCACTGGTGTGATCAAACCTATCATGTTTACAAACCACGCAATCCTTTTCATATTAGAGCTTCCCTTTGCGACACGCCATTTTATTCGTAATAAGCTAACACTAAAAACCCCAGCGTGGCTAGCGTTAGTGTTATCGGAATAACGCTAATGCCATAGGTGAATGCCAACGCGGGATCAATTTTTGGGTAACTATGAATGATTAACCCAATCGTGCTGTGAAAAAAGTAGCCAAAACTCATGATGATCATATTTGCAACCGCGGTGGTTAAGCCAATTACCTGCGGCGGCACGTAACTGGATGCTTGATAAATGGCTAAAATCTGGTAAGAAGAACAAATGCCAACCAACACAAAACAGAGACTAATACTTTTAACTGAGAGCACATGGGTAACCAATAACACAAAAATCAGCGCCATCAGGCCACCGGCGCCAATAATAGTACCAAGATAATAACCACTTTTTTCGGCAATTAAACTCAACAGCGGGGCACCAAAACACATCCCAATAAAAATCATCGATGGCAATGAGTTAGCTAATGGCGTGTCCAAAGCATACACTTGCTTTAAAAAGCTAGCGCCCCATACATCCGCAAAGCCTTCCATTGGCCCTACCATTAACCCAGCCAAAATACACAATACCAGCACGCGCGGGTTGGTCAGAACGCAAGTGAGGTCGCGTCCTAGCGAGGATTCTTGTACGTCTCCAATTGCTGGAATGCTTAAATAAGTAATCATGGCAAGTAACACGCCGATGAGCGCAAATAATCCAACCACGAATCGATAGCCGTATTCAGTGCACAAATAAGCAACCGGTCCGCCACCGTAGATAGCACCAATTAGGCCGAGGGTAACCGATAAGCTCAACATGCGTGTAAAGCGTTGGGTACTGAACGATAGGCGAATAATTTTGAATGTTCCGAGAATAGCGGCTGAAGAGCCAATTCCAATTAGGGCACGACCCAGCAAGGGGTAAACCCAGTAATTAGTGAAAAGAATGGGCAGTAAGCCAATCACGGCCAGTAAAATGCAGGTTGTCATCACTTTTTTCGGTCCGACGCGATCAAGTAATATGCCAATCGGTAAGTGCATTAAAGAGTAGCCCAGGTAATACACCCCACTAAATTGACCAAACACAGCGGTATCGATATGAAATTGGCGCATGATGTCTGTGAGCATGATGCTGGGCATCACTCGTAGTACAAACTGGTACGCATAAAATAGCGAGGCAATACCCCAAATAAACCAGGCTTTATTGCGTGAAATAGGCATCATTGTTCTCATAATTTGAGTCGCATCATAACTTATTTTCAAATTTGAAACTATACTGAATCTGAGGATTAAAACAAAGTGAGGAGATTTCGATGCCGCGCAAAACGACCATTACTGGGCCCATTTCTTTCACAGTGCCAGAACCTGCCCGAGGACTCGAGGCTGCTTTACGATGGGCAGAAATGATCAAGAACAAAGAAACCCCTATTCAACATAACAAAGCAGCCAAAGCGATGGAGGCTATTATCGAAGCCGCGGACAATTTTGAAGTGTGGTTAGATAAAAATATAGATAATCCGGGATTTGAAGCCGTAAGAGAAGCAGCAATTCAGTTGATGGAAGAAAAGCTCGGCGTTGGATCTGAGTTAGGTGAATGGTTAAACCAAGATAGAAATTCTAGGCATCAATACCAAGACTTACTCATCAATGTTCTCGACATAGAGGCACCCAAACCAACTGTAGAATCGCGAATGAGTGAAATGCTTCCGCGAAGATTGGCTAAAGCAACGGTGCGTAAAACGCAAGAATTCAAACAAGATTACGAAAAAGAATTAGCCGAGACACGCTCTAATTCATCAGGTTCATTAGACGCTTCGGTTGATGGGTCAGAATCAAAAAAAAGCCCTAGCTCGCCATAGGTATTTTTTGCATCAGTGAATAAGTCACTTGGCCTGCGCGCTTGGTTTTTAGAGTGAGCCAACGGTTTGGATTAAGTGACAGTGGTGCAGGTGATTCCAGGTAGAGCAAGCCCTGGGGCGATAGGCGTTGGTTTAGGGTATTGAATACTGCTGATGGTATTGCAGAGAACAAAGCAAACGGTGGATCAAAAAAAATGATATCAAAGGTTTCTGTTTGGTTGGTAAGCAACAGCAATGCATCTGCCTGTACAACCCGAAGTTGCTTGGTATCAAACGCTTGAGCTTGACGCTTTAAATACGCTGTGACCTGAGCTGATTTTTCGACGAGTGTTACACTAGCTGCACCGCGGGAAAATGCTTCAAAGCCAAGCGCACCACTACCAGCAAACGCATCCAAGCATTTTGCGCCGCGAATGGAGTGCATGAGCCAATTAAAGAGTGTTTCGCGTACCCTTGCGGGGGTGGGCCTCAGATCGGCTACAGCTGGAAAATGCAGTTTTTTTCCGCGATAGATTCCACCAATAATGCGCACCACTTGATTCATATAGGTTTAATACCTTAACTGAGGTAAACTGTTGGGGTATTAACAGTATACCATGGGTAATGTACCGTTATGATGAATTGGTTCAAACGCACGCAAGAAGATTCTGCGCCACCTAATTTATTGACTCGATTAACGCGCGGGCTTTACAAAACACGCATGCAGTTGGGTCGAGGTCTTTGGGATTTACTGTCAGGCAAGCAGCGTCTTGAGCCCGCATTGATCGAAGAGCTTGAGACCTTTCTGCTGGCGGCTGATTTTGGGATTGAAACAACCGAGCAGCTCCTTGCGCAATTGCAGCACGATGTCTCTCGTGAGCAACTGGGAGATAGTGATGGGGTGTTTTCTTTACTGAAGCAGCGTTTGGTGACGATGTTGCAAGACGTATTGGTGCATAAAATGCCCGTTGGTGTTGCCAATAAGCCTAAGGTTATTCTCATGGTTGGAGTTAATGGCGCCGGTAAAACAACCACGATTGGCAAATTAGCGGCTAATTTTCAAGCGCAAGGGCAGCGCGTGATGCTGGCCGCTGGCGATACGTTTCGTGCTGCCGCGGTTGAGCAGCTTCAGGCGTGGGGGGAGCAAAATCAAGTGCCCGTTATTGCGCAACACACGGGTGCTGATAGTGCCTCGGTGTTATTTGACGCCTTGTCGGCTGCTAAAGCACGCGGAATGGATGTATTAATTGCTGACACTGCCGGCCGCTTGCACACGCAACACCACCTCATGGAAGAGTTAAAGAAACTAAAACGAGTGTTACAAAAAATTGACCCAGTCGCTCCCCACGAGGTGCTGTTAGTTCTGGATGCAAGTATTGGGCAAAATGCATTAAGTCAGGCGCGCGAGTTTCAGCGCGCGTTGGGAGTTACCGGAATCATTTTGACGAAATTAGATGGCACGGCCAAAGGAGGGATTGTGTTTGCGATTGCGCATTGCTTAAAAATTCCCGTAGCCTATATTGGCTTAGGTGAAGGCATTGATGATTTGCGGGCTTTTGATGCCGTACAATTTGTTGAGGCAATTTTTCATCATGATTGAGTTTGTGCAAGTCAGTAAGCGGTATCCTGGCGGATTTGAGGCGTTAATTGAGGTTAATTTTAGCCTGCAGCCAGCCGAGATGGTGTTTTTAACCGGTCACTCTGGGGCGGGTAAAAGTACTTTTTTAAAATTAGTTGCGTTATTGGATAAACCGACGACTGGACAAATTTTTATACACGGTCGCTCAATGGCACGTTTCAAAGCACATGAGCTACTGCGTTATCGCAGTAGCTTAGGCCTAACGTTTCAATTACCGCATTTACTTCCTGGTCGTTCCGTGTTTGATAACGTTGCTCTGCCATTGATTATACAGGGAGTCGATCGCTTTTCGATAAAAAAACGCGTGCACTCAGCCCTCGATAAAGTAGGCCTTTTGTCTCGTGAACATTTGCTCCCGCTGCATTTGTCGGGAGGAGAACAGCAACGCGTCGGTATTGCACGTGCCATTGTGCACAAGCCAAGTTTACTGATTGCTGATGAACCGACCGGTAATTTGGATCCGGCCTTGTCGAGTGAAATCATGCAATTGTTTACCCAATTTAATCAGGTGGGTGTGGCGGTTATTATCGCAACACATGATTTGGCGCTAATCGCCCGTATGAAGTATCGCATGGTGATGTTAAAGGAGGGGCGGTTGTGTTAGTTGCCATGAAACGTTGGTTGATAGGGCATCAACAAGCCATTTCGCGCCATCACTTGCAGTGGCGACAAACCCCTGTCGTGACGCTGCTGACCATGCTGGTGCTTGCGGTTGTTTTGTTGTTACCTCTGCTGCTCTGGATGGTAACCGGTACCTTACAACAGTGGATGAACGGTTTCACTACCCAACAAACCATCGATTGTTACTTAAAGCCGGAGCTAACTTTGGCAGAAGCTCAGACCGTTCTGGAAACCATCACGACAATAGACGGTGTGCAACGGGCGGAGTTAATTTCACCAGAGCAAGGTTTGGCTCGCTTGCAAGATCCTAGTTTAATGGAAAGTTTGGCGGCCTTACCCGATAATCCCCTACCCGCCATGCTTGAAATTTTACCGCAACCAACTCTTAATACGCCGCATAAACTAGCGTCATTGCTTGCTCTGCTTAAGCAACAGCCCGCCGTGGAGTTAGTGCAACTCGATATGCAATGGGTGGTGCAGCTCGCTAGTATATTGCAATTTGCGCGCACTATGACTTATGCGTTAACAGTATTATTAGCATTGGCGGCGGTATTAATTATTGGTAATACCTTAAGTCTAGTCGTGCATCAACAGCGCCAGGAGCTGCAGGTATTACATTTAGTGGGTGCTTCCCCCGCGTTTATGATTCGTCCTTTTTTATACGCTGGTCTTGGGTATGGTTTGGGTGGTGGGCTGATAGCACTAGGGTTGCTCCGCTTGTTTTTTTACGTGCTACAAAACAGCTTGCAACAATTGTTTAGCGCGTATCAGTTACCCTATCATGGAGTGCCTATTAGTTGGTTTGAAATCAGTGTTTTTTTGTTGTCAGCACTGATGCTAGGTTGGCTTGCTGCGAGTCTGGCGGTGAATCGGCAGCTTGCTGCAATTGAGCCAAGTAGTATATAATATTGCTTGCATTTATTAATTCCATTTGGGAGTGTGTGATGAGTTTGTCGTTACAACGTGCGCTAAGCGTGCCCATTGGCAGTCTTGATGCGTACATTCACCAGGTCAATCAAATTCCTATGCTCACGGCAGAAGAAGAGCTTGCTTATGCTACGCGCTTACAGGAAGAAGGCGATCTAGAAAGTGCACGCCAGTTAGTTCTACCGCATTTGCGTTATGTGGTGCGCGTTGCCCGTGGTTATTTAGGTTATGGTTTACCGCTAAGTGATCTGATTCAAGAGGGTAACGTTGGCTTAATGAAGGCAGTCAAACGCTTTGATCCGAGCGTTGGAGTGCGCTTGGTTTCGTTTGCGGTGCATTGGATTAAAGCAGAAATACACGAATTCGTTTTGAAAAACTGGCGTATTGTTAAAGTGGCTACTACAAAAGCGCAGCGTAAGTTGTTTTTCAACTTACGTCAGATGAAAAAGCGCTTGGGTTGGTGCAGTGAAGATGAAATGAAAGTGATTGCCGATGATCTTGGCGTAAGTATCCAGGATGTGCTGCTGATGGAGCAGCGCATGAATGCCAACGATGCGTCGTTCGATGCGCACGCTGCGGACAATGAAACACTGCATATTCCTGAGCGTTATTTGCATGATCCAGAAGGCGACCCGGCGCGTCTTATTGAACAGCAAGACAGTGGTTTTCAAAATCATGAAAAACTACACTTAGCACTGGCTCGACTGGACGCACGCAGCCAGGAAATCTTACAAAAGCGTTGGTTGGTGAACGATCAATCCTCCACGTTGCATGCCTTGGCAGCCCAGTACAATATTTCTGCTGAGCGTGTGCGTCAGCTTGAAAAGAATGCCCTGCAAAAGTTACGTCAGTACATGGAAGAGTTGTAGCTAATTCTTCGGCGGCCAAACACACTCGGTCGCAGTTTCCCCACTTGGGGTCATGCTTTTGATGCTGACGGGAAATTTCCATAGCGCGTGCAAATGCTTCAAGACGGCTGGGGTGGTATTACCCAGCGGCATTTGCCTGTGTTGTAGGTGGTGCAAACAAAGGGTACGGTCGCCTTCCACATCAACTGAAAATACCTGAATATTCGGTTCAATCGTACCGAGGTTGTATTGTTGGGCCAGAGCATCCCGAACAGTGGCGTAACCGGCTTCGTCGTGAATTGCATTCACCATTAACTCAGCTTGTTGTGGATCATCAATTAAATGAAATAACTTAAGTTCCCGCATGACGTGCGGCGACAGGTATTGGGCGATAAAGCTTTCGTCTTTGTAATTGCGCATGGCCCAGTCCATGCTAGTAAGCCAGTTACTGTTTGCTAGTTTGGGAAACCAGCGTTCATCCTCGGGGGTTGGTGCCTCACAGATGCGTTTGATGTCTTGCATCATTCCGTAACCTAATGTGTAAGGATTAATGCCTGCGAAATGCGGGCTATTATAGGCGGGTTGTGCGATAACGTTGGTGTGATTGGTAAGAATTTCCAGCATGAATTCGTCGGTGACTAAGCCTTCATCGTACAAGGCATGCAGTAAAGTATAATGCCAAAAACAGGCCCAGCCCTCATTCATGACTTTGGTTTGGCCCTGCGGGTAAAAATACTGCGCTATTTTACGCACAATACGGACTAATTCTCGTTGCCATGGCGCTAACAAGGGAGCATTTTTTTCGATAAAATACAGGATGTTTTCTTGCGGTTCAGACGGAAAGCGCCTGGAAGAATCTTCCTTGGACGAAGTGGTGCTGACGGTAGGAATGGTGCGCCATAATTCATTGACTTGCGATTGCAGATAGGCCGCTCGATTGTTTTGGCGTATTTTTTCTTCTTGCAGTGATAGTTCCGGTGGATGTTTATAGCGATCAACTCCGTAATTCATGAGCGCATGGCAGGCATCTAGCACTGTCTCCACCGCATCAATACCGTGTTTTTCCTCACACTCGCTAACGTAATGGCGAGCAAAAACTAAATAATCAATAATGGCGTCGGCAGAGGTCCACATCGTAAATAAATAATTATTTTTAAAAAATGAATTGTGCCCGTAGCAAGCGTGCGCAATCACCAGCGCTTGCATGGCCATGGTGTTTTCCTCCATCAGATACGCAATACAGGGGTTTGAGTTAATCACTAGTTCATAAGCTAGACCAATTTCCCCGTGCTGATACCGTTTTTCGATGTTGACAAACTGTTTGCCAAAAGACCAATGGTGGTAACTAATTGGCATCCCAACCGATGCGTACGAATCAATCATTTGTTCGGCCGAAATTATTTCAATTTGATTGGGGTAAGTGTCTAATTTAAAGTCATGAGCGAGGCGGCTGATGTGGTGATCATAAGTTTGAATGAGTTCAAACGTCCATTCAGCACCTTGTGAAAGCGGCTTTTTTTTCATGCCGATTTCCTCTGAAACAAATGACGAAATACCGGGTAGATGTCGGCGGCAGAAGTAATATTTGCCATGGCAAATTGGGGGTGGTCGGCGGCCAATTGATTGTAGACCTCCCACAAGCTTTGGTGATGACGTGGCATAATTTCAATGTAGGCGAAATATTGCAACAAGGGGATAATTTTTTGTTGCAGTAGATCAAAACAATGCGGTGAGTCGGCGTTCCAATTATCTCCGTCGGAGGCTTGTGCTACGTAAATATTCCACAATTTTGGTTGAAAACGGCTGTTGATAATCTCGTATAATAAATTGAGTGCACTAGAGACCACGGTGCCACCGGTTTCACGCGAATAAAAAAACTCCTCTTCAGTGACTTCTTTGGCCGACGTATGATGACGAATGAACACCAATTCAATTTTTTGATAATTTTTAGTTAAAAATAAGTACAATAGAATAAAAAAGCGCTTCGCCACTTCTTTTTTTGCTTCATCCATGGAGCCGGAAACATCCATAATACAAAACATGACAGCTTGTGTGGAAGCAGCCGGGGCTTTTATGCGATGGTTATAGCGTAAATCCAAGGTATCCAGAAACGGAATGGCGCGAATTTTGTGCGTTAACGATTGAATACGTTCCGCTAATTCAGCTTTTAACGCCACATTTTCAGGCGAATCATCCACTAACGCCAGCATAGCCTGTTCGGCTTCTCGCAACTGACGTTTGTATGGCGTGGTTAGTGCGTTACGTCGCCCAATGGCCTGTCGCATGGAACGTAGAATATTCAGGTTGGTTGGAATGCCGCTAGAGGTAAAACCAGCCCGTACGCTTCGTTCGGCATTAATCTGGCAGAGTTCTTTTTTTACTAGCTCGGGCAATTCCAATTCTTCAAAATAAATGTCTAAAAATTCTTCTCGGGAAATTTCGAATAAAAAATTATCCTCCCCTTCTCCGCTAGGATGAGCGTCACCACCCGGTGCTGACGCTTTGTTTTGTTGTGGGCGTGGAATACGGTCGCCGGAGTTAAAGCAATCATTACCCGGCAGGACCTGCTCAATGATCCCACCCGCACCATGGATAAAATGCGGTTCAGCTAAATCCTCGTTAGCGATGTTAATTTGCTCGCCGCGATCAATTTCTTTAATACTGCGTTTACCAATGGCATTGGATACGGCGCGTTTAATTTGATTTTTATGTCGACGCAAAAAACGTTGTCGATTGACCATGCTTTTTTTACCAGAATTTTCCCGTCGGTCAATGAACTGACTCATGACTACTATCCGTTATTATTGTGATTTACGAACACGTAAATACCACTCGCAGAGTAAGCGCACTTGCTTTGCGGTGTAACCTTTTTCCATCATACGGGCAATGAATTCGGCATGTTTCTTTTTATCTTCTTCGGTGGATTTGGCATTGAATGAGATAACGGGAAGCAAATCTTCTGTATTGGTGAACATTTTTTTCTCAATGACGGATTTTAATTTCTCATAACTGTTCCAGCGTGGATTTTTACCGTGGTTATTGGCACGCGCACGCAGCACAAAATTTACCACTTCATTGCGAAAATCTTTCGGATTAGAAATACCTGCAGGTTTTTCAATTTTCTCGAGATCCGTATTAAGTGCGGCGCGATCAAATATTTCACCGGTATCCGGATCACGGTAGTCTTGGTCTTGGATCCAAAAATCTGCATAAGTAATGTAGCGATCAAAGATATTTTGCCCGTATTCAGAGTACGATTCCAAATAAGCGGTTTGAATTTCTTTCCCAATAAATTCCACGTATTTGGGTGAGAGAAATTCTTTAATGAAAGTTAAGTATTTTTCATACGTTTCTTGCGGTAATTGTTCTTGTTCGATTTGTCGCTCTAACACGTACAGCATGTGCACTGGGTTTGCCGCTACCTCGCCGAGATCAAAATTAAACACTTTCGATAATATTTTAAAGGCGAACCGGGTGGAAATACCGGTCATGCCCTCATCCACCCCTGCTAAATCACGGTATTCTTGGTACGATTTTGCTTTGGGATCGGTGTCTTTCAAGCTCTCGCCATTGTAAACTCGCAATTTTGAATAGATGCTGGAGTTTTGTGGTTCTTTAAGGCGGGTCAGTACGGAAAACTGCGCTAACATATTGAGCGTGCCAGGAGCACAAGGCGCTTTATTAAGTGAGCTGTTTTCAATTAATTTGGCGTAGATTTTAATTTCTTCAGAGACTCGCAAACAATACGGCACTTTGACAATATTGATACGGTCAATAAATGCCTCATTATTTTTATTGTTACGAAAACTTTGCCATTCTGATTCATTCGAGTGGGCTAGAATAATTCCTTCAAATGGAATAGAAGACAGCCCCTCAGTGGCATTGTAGTTGCCTTCTTGCGTAGCTGTTAACAACGGATGCAATACTTTGATGGGTGCTTTAAACATTTCCACAAATTCGAGTAAACCACGGTTAGCGCGACAGAGTCCGCCTGAGTAGCTGTAGGCATCGGCATCGTCTTGTGAAAATGCCTCCAGTTTTCGAATGTCGACTTTTCCTACAAGTGCCGAAATATCTTGATTGTTTTCATCGCCTGGTTCTGTTTTTGCAAGCGCAA
>DAIDLK010000006.1:16067-16315 GCA_027449525.1 Legionellaceae bacterium
TGTATTCGTGTAAGCGCTTCACTGCCCATGGGGATAAGATATAACGTAAACTGCGTTCAGGAATGCCGTAGCGTTCATAGAGTAATATGGCATCTTCCCGGTAGTCGAATAATGAAAGCGGTGAATCAAACACCGGAGAATCTTTAATCGCATAAAAAGGCACTTTTTGCATGAGTTCTTTGAGCTTTTCTGCCAAAGAGGATTTGCCGCCACCCACGGGTCCAAGCAGGTACAAGACTTGCTTCACC